>NZ_JBPGXG010000015.1:0-47774 GCF_056755255.1 Monashia sp. HAY1-5C
GCTCCGTCTCGTGGGTTCGGAGATGTGTATAAGAGACGGGGGTGAGGGTGGCTCACAGGTGTCCTGTCGGGTCGTGGGTGCTGCCGAGGCAGCCGGTACCCCGCCGCAGCCGGCGTGACCGGTGCAGCGGGCAGGGGCTTCAGGGGGTCGTCATCGGGCGACCGCCGCGAGCGCCTCGCGCAGCAGCGTGGTCTGCTCCTCGTCGGCCGCGACGAGCGGCAGGCGGACGGTGGGTGTCTCGATGACGCCCTGCAGGGCCAGGGCGGCCTTGGCCATGATGGCGCCCTGCGTGACGTTCATGACGGCGTCGACGAGGGGGGTCAGGCGCCGGTGGACGCGGCGGGCGTCGTCCCAGCGCCCGTCCACGACGGCGTCGGCCAGCTCCCGGTAGGCCGCGGGCGCCACCTGCGAGGTGACGCCGACGAAGCCGACGGCACCGTTGAGGAAGTGGAACAGGTCCATCCCGTCGTCGCCGGAGTACCAGGCCAGCCCGGTGCGCTCGATGAGGTCGCCGGCGAACCACAGGTCGGCGCGGGCGTCCTTGACCGCGACGATGCGCTCGTGCTCGGCGATGCGCAGGTAGGTGTCGCGGGCGATCGAGACGATGGACCGGCCCGGGATGTCGTAGAGCATGACCGGCAGGTCGCTCGCGTCGGCGAGGGCCGTGAAGTGTGCGACGAGCCCGGCCTGCGGCGGCTTGTTGTAGTACGGGGTCACGGCGAGCACGGCGTCGGCGCCCGCCTTCGCCGCCGCCTGCACCGACTCGATGCTCTTGGCCGTGTCGTTGCTGCCCGCCCCGGCGATGACGACGGCGCGGTCACCGACCGCGTCGATGACCGCGCGCAGGAGCTCGTCCTTCTCGGCGGCGGAGGTGGTGGGCGACTCGCCGGTGGTGCCCGAGATGACGAGGCCGTCGTGTCCGGCGTCGACCAGGTGGGTGGCGAGACGCTGCGCCGCGTCGAGGTCGACGGAACCGTCGGCCCGCATGGGCGTGACCATCGCCGAGAGAACACGTCCGAGTGGGGGTGCGGCAGCCATGGGCCAAGGTTAGCGCCCGCTCCCGCGGGCGACCGACCGGCGCCCACCCGGGAGCCCCGGGCACGAGGCGAGGCGCTACTCGCTCGGGGGTCCGAGTAGCGCCTCGCACCCGGTACATCGCAGCCGCTCCCCCGCCGTTACAGCGGGCCGGCCGGGATCCGGGGCGGAACACCGTGGCGGTGAGGAGCGCCTGGTGTCAGGACGTGGCAGCGGCGCCGCGCCCGGAGCCGCGACGCTCGTAGGTCACCCACGCGAACCCGTCGTGGGGCTCGCGCGTGGTCTCGGCCCAGTCGGTGCGGTCGACCTCGGGGAAGGTGACTGCTCCCTCGGGCGCCTGGTCGACCTCGGTGACGAGCAGCCGCTGCGCGAACGGCATCGCGAGCCGGTAGACCTCTCCCCCGCCGACGACGAACACCTCGTCGGCCGGCCCGGCGAGCGCGAGCGCCTCCTCGAGCGAGTGCGCCACCTCGACGCCGGGATGGCTCCAGTCCTCCTGCCGGGTGACGACGATGCTGCGACGGCCCGGTAGGACGCCCATGGACTCGAAGGTGCGCCGTCCCATGACCATGGGGTGGCCCATCGTCATGCGCTTGAAGTACTTGAGGTCCTCGCCGATGTGCCAGGGCATCGTGCGGCCGTCACCGATGACCCCGTTGCGCCCCACGGCGACGATCATCGTCACGTTCGTCATGGCTCCAGCGTCGCAGACGCCGCCCCACGGAGGCTGCTGCGGCACGCACGCCGTTCAGACGGCGATGGGGGCCCTGATGCCCGGCTCGGCCACGTAGTCGACGAGCTCGAAGTCGTCGAGGTCGAACTCGTCGATCGAGGTCTTGCCGGGCGTGATGCGCATCGTCGGCAGCGCGTGCGGTGTGCGGGTCAGCTGCAGCCGCGCCTGCTCGAGGTGGTTGAGGTAGAGGTGGGCATCGCCGAGCGTGTGGACGAACTCGCCGGGCTCGAGGTCGGTCAGCTGCGCGACCATCTGGGTCAGGAGGGCGTAGGACGCGATGTTGAACGGCACGCCGAGGAAGATGTCGGCGCTGCGCTGGTAGAGCTGGCAGGAGAGGCGGCGCCGGCCGTCCGGGCCGGGCGGCGCGACGTAGAACTGGAACATCGTGTGGCACGGCGGCAGGGCCATGTCGTCGACGTCGGCGACGTTCCACGCGGACACGAGGAGGCGACGGCTGTCGGGGTTGGTGCGGATCTGCTCGATGACCTTGGCGACCTGGTCGACGCGTCGGCCGTCGGGCGTGGGCCACGAGCGCCACTGGTAGCCGTAGATCGGGCCGAGGTCGCCGTTCTGGTCGGCCCACTCGTCCCAGATGCTGATGCCTCGCTCCTGCAGCCAGCGCACGTTGGTGTCGCCGCGCAGGAACCAGAGCAGCTCGCCGATGATGGAGCGCAGGTGCAGCCTCTTGGTCGTCATCGCCGGGAAGCCCTCGGCGAGGTCGAACCGCATCTGGTACCCGAACGTGCTGAGGGTGCCCGTCCCGGTCCGGTCGGCCTTCTCCTGGCCGTGGGTGAGGACGTGGTCGAGGAGGTCGAGGTACTGCCGCACGCCCGCAGCCTAACCCCGGCGTGCGACAGTCCCGCGTGGACACGCAGCGGCCTGGCGCGGGGCCGGGCCGACCCGTGCATCTCGTCCGCTGGTCCGTGCGGACGACTCCGGTCCGGCGGCCCTAGTCTCGGTCGCATGTCGACCGTGCCCGACGAGGCTGGCAGCGAGGCTGCCGGCGCGCCAGGCGATGCCGGCGCGACAGGGGCGGCAGGGGCTGCAGGGACTGCGGGGGCTCCGGGGACCTCCGGGGCGGAGCACCTGCGTGAGGTCCTTCGCGCCCCGGTCTACGAAGCCGCCGTGGTGACGCCGCTGGAGGTCATGGAGTCGCTGTCGAGGCGTCTGGACAACACGGTCGAGGTCAAGCGCGAGGACCGCCAGCCGGTCCACTCGTTCAAGGTGCGCGGCGCCTACACCTTCATGCGGCAGCTGGACGAGGCGCAGCGCGCCCGTGGCGTCGTGGCCGCCTCGGCCGGCAACCACGCCCAGGGCGTCGCGCTCTCGGCCGCGATCCTCCACATCGAGGCCGACGTGGTCATGCCGAAGACGACCGCTCCGATCAAGGTCGACGCGGTCCGTGCCCACGGGGCCCGGGTGGTCCTCCACGGCGACACGTTCGACGACGCCAAGGCCGAGGCGATGCGGCTCGCCGCCGAGCGCGGACGCGTCTACGTCGCCCCCTTCGACGACCCGCTCGTCATCGCCGGCCAGGGCACGCTCGGGCTCGAGCTGCTCCAGCAGGACGCCCACCTCGACCGCATCTTCGTCCCCGTGGGCGGCGGCGGCCTCGCCGCGGGCGTGGCCACGCTCGTCAAGTACCTCATGCCGGCCGTTCAGGTCATCGGGGTCGAGCCCGACGACGCCGCCTGCCTCACGGCGGCCCTCGCCGCCGGGCGACCGGTCGAGCTGCCGGAGGTGAGCAGGTTCGCGGAGGGCGTCGCGGTCAAGCGCATCGGCGACCGCACGTTCGAGCTGTGCCGCGAGCACCTCGACGACGTCGTCACGGTCAGCTCGGACGAGATCTGCGCGGCGATCAAGGACATCTTCGAGGACGTCCGAGCCGTCGCCGAACCCGCCGGAGCCGTCGCCCTCGCCGGGCTCAAGAAGTACGTCGAGGAGCACCGCCTTCGGGGCGAGCGCCTCGCGCACGTGCTCTCCGGCGCGAACGTCAACTTCCACACGCTGCGCTACATCTCCGAACGCGCCGAGGTCGGTGAGCACCGTGAGGCCCTGCTCGGGGTGACGATCCCCGAGCGGCAGGGGTCCTTCCTCACCTTCGTCGAGGCCCTGGCGGGGCGGGCCGTGACGGAGTTCAACTACCGTCTCGACGACACCTTCGAGGCACGGATCTTCGTCGGCGTGCGGCTGGCCCGTGGGCTGGCCGAGCGCGCGGAGATCATCGCCGCGATCGCCCTGGCCGGCTACGAGGTCGTCGACCTGTCCGACGACGACACGGCCAAGACCCACGTGCGCTACATGATTGGCGGGCACCCGCCGCAGTGCCGCGAGCGCGTCTACTCGTTCGAGTTCCCCGAGCACCCGGGCGCCCTCCTGCGCTTCCTCACCGAGCTCGGCACCCGCTGGAACATCACGATGTTCCACTACCGCAGCCACGGCGCCGACTCGGGCCGCGTGCTCTGCGCCTTCGAGGGGGTGGACGACCCCGCCGACGCGGAGGACTTCCAGCGGCACGTCGAGGACCTCGGCTACCCGTGCAAGGACGTCACCGCGAGCCCGGCGCTCTCCTACTTCCTGCTGTCGCGCCCGCGCCGGCCGTCGGCCTAGGCGACGGACTCCCGGTTCCGCGTCAGCTGCTGCCGCACGGCACGCGCGGCGGCACGTCCGGCCCGGTTGGCGCCGATGGTCGATGCCGACGGTCCGTACCCGACGAAGTGCACGCGCGGGTCGGCGGTCGACGTCGTGAACGTGTGCTCGTCGAACGGGGCGACGAGGCGGATGCCGCCGTGCTCGCTCCGGAGCCGGAGGGGTCCCAGGTGCCGCACCGTCGGCCGGAAACCGGTGGCCCAGAGGATGACGTCGGCAGGCTCGAACGACCCGTCCGCCCACCGCACGCCGTCCGGCTCGATGCCCTCGAACATCGGCCGGCGTGCGTACGCGCCGAGCTCGGCAGCCCGCTGCTCCTGCGGACGCAGCAGCAGGCCGGTGACGCTGACGACGCTGCTTGGGGGCAGGCCCCGAGCCACCCGCTCCTCGACGAGAGACACGGCCCGACGCCCTGCGTCCTCGGTGAACGGCCCGGTGCGCCAGACCGGTTCACGTCGGGTCACCCAGATGGTGTGTGCGAGGGGGGCGAGCTCCCCGAGCAGCTGCACCGCCGATGCGCCCCCACCCACGACGACGACGCGCTGACCCGCGAGCTCGTCGGGGCCTCGGTAGTCGACGGTGTGCAGCTGCCGTCCGCGGAAGGTCTCGATGCCCGGGTAGTGCGGCAGGAACGGGGTCTGCCAGGTGCCGGTCGCGTTGACGACCGAGCGCGTGAGCCAGCGCCCCTGCGTCGTCTCGACCCGCAGGAGGCCGTCCGGGTCGCCGTCGAGGGGTGCGACGGACGTGACGCGCACGGGCCGCAGGACGGGACGCTCGAGGTGCTGCTCGTACTCGCCGAAGTACCGGGGGACGACGACGTTGGCCGGGTCGGCCGCATCGTGCTCGGGCACGGGCATGCCGGGCAGCTCGGCGATGCCGTGGACGTCCGACATCGTGAGGCTGTCCCAACGATGCTGCCACGCGCCGCCCGGGCGGTCGTTGGCGTCGAGCACGACGAACGGCCCGACACCGAGGCGTCCGAGGTGGTGGGCCGCCGACAGGCCGGCCTGACCGGCACCGATGACGACGACCTCCACGCGTTCCACGTCCGTTGAACGCGCCAGGGGCCGGTGCTCTTCCCCGCGCCACGCACCGGGCCGGCGCCGCCGGGCCGGAGGTCAGGCGTCGTAGTCGAGCGACACCTCGTCGGTGACGGGGTGGCTCTGACAGGCGAGGACGATGCCGGCCTCGACCTCCTCCGGCTCGAGCGCGTAGTTGCGGTCCATCCGCACCTGCCCGGAGACGAGGCGCGCCCGGCAGGTGCCGCACACACCGTTGGTGCACGAGAAAGGCGCGTCCGGCCGTGCCCGCAGGGTCGCGTCGAGGATGGACTCCTCCCTGCTCGGCATGGGGATGACGGTGGTGCGGCCGTCGAGGTTGACGGTCACCGTGGCCTCGGGCGGCGCGCCCTCCTCGACGACGACCCTGCGCCTCGGCTCGGTGCCGTCGTCGACGTGGAAGATCTCGTGGTGCACGTGGTGGACGTCGACGCCGTGCTCGCGCAGCAGCGCCTCCGCACCGGTGACCATGCCGAACGGCCCGCACAGGTACCACTCGTCGACGGTCTCGACGGGCACGAGCCGCTCGAAGATCGCCGCGAGGCGCACGGCGTCGAGCCGACCGTGGAACAGCTCGACGTCCTGGGCCTCGCGCGACAGGACGTTGACGAGGTGGAACCGGCCGGGGAAGCGGTTCTTGAGGTCCTCGAGCTCCTCGAGGAACATGATCGAGCTGGTGCGGCGGTTGCCGAACAGGAGCGTCGCCCGCGACAGCGGCTCCTCCTCGAGCGCCGTCGTCAGGAGCGACAGAACCGGGGTGATGCCCGACCCCGCCGCGATGGCGACGTGGTGGCGGGCGAGGTCCGGACGCGTCGGGCACGTGAACGAGCCCAGCGGCGTCATGACGTCGAGGACGTCCCCGGGAGCGACGACCTCGTTCATCCACGTCGACATCCGGCCCTCGGGCACGCGCGCGACCGCGACGCGGCGCAGGTGCTCCATGCCGGCAGCCCCGCGCGACTGGCAGATCGAGTACGACTGGCGCACCTCCTCGCCGTTGATGGTCGCGCGCACGGTGAGGTGCTGGCCGGCCTCGAACGCGAACTCGTCCGCAAGGTGCGGGGGCACCTCGAAGGCGACCGCGACGGCGTCGTCGGTGAGCCGCTCGACCGACGCGACACGCAGCGGGTGGAAGCGGGCCCGGTGGCGGCTGCCGGCGGGCACGGTCGAGGGCGAGGTGGTCAGGTCGGTCATTCAGAGGGCCTTGAACTCGTCGAACGGCTCGAGGCACGCGTTGCAGCGGCGCAGGGCCTTGCACGCGGTCGAGCCGAAGTGGGCGATCTCGGTCGTGTCGTCGGAGCCGCACCGCGGGCAGGCCACGACGTGCCGGCCGAGGCTCACGGGGACCGGGCCCGAGACGGTGGTACCGGAGGCCGGGCCCGGCGGCGCGATGCCGAAGCGGTGCAGCGCCTCGCGTCCCTCCTCGGTGATCCAGTCGGTGGTCCACGGGGGCGACAGTCGCGTCCGCACCGTCGCGGCGTACCCGTGTGCGTGCGCGGCGAAGACGATGCGGTCGGCGATCGCCTCCATGGCCGGGCATCCGCTGTACGTCGGGGTGACGGTGACGACGACCGCACGGGCCGACTCGTCGACCTCCACGCCGCGCAGGATGCCGAGGTCGAAGATCGTGACGACCGGCACCTCGGGGTCCGGGATCCGTGAGATCGCCTGCGCCACAGCGCTTTCGGGGAACCGGGCGGCGCCTCCGGCAGCACCGCGGTCCGTCGCCCGGTCGGTGGCCACGGCCGTCACCACGTGGCCCCGGGATGGGACCGGGCGATGTGCTGGAGCTCGGCGAGCAGGTAGCCCATCGGCCGCGAGTGGACGCCGCTGCGCCCACCGCGCGCGCGCCAGCCCGGAGCGGCCGGCACCGTCAGCCTCGCCGCGGCGAGGACCTCGTGCACGCGACGCGTCACCGGCTCCTCCAGGCCCGACGGCAGCACGCCGAAACCGGACTCCGCGACGAGGACGGCGGCGTCGTCGTCGGCGAACAGCTCAGGTACGTACGGGGCGCTGCGCTCGAGGGCGGCCTGCATCCGTTCGTGCGACTCGTCCGTGCCGTCGCCGAGGCGGCAGACCCACAGCGTGGCGTGGTCGAGGTGGTAGCGGACCTCCTTGACCGCCTTGGCCGCGACGCCGGCGACGACGTCGTCCGTGGATCCGGCCAGCCGCGTGTGCAGCTCGACCTGGCGGGCGGAGAACCACAGGAGGCGGGCCATCTCGTCGGCGAAGTCGCCGCGCTCCTGCTCGACGAGGTGGACGTTGCGCCACTGCCGCTCGTCGCGGGACATCGCGAAGTCGTCCTCGAGGCGACCGGTGCCGTCGAGGGAGCCCGCGTAGGGGTAGAGCGCGCGGGCCTGGCCGAGGAGGTCGAGCGCGATGTTGCCGAGCGCCATGTCCTCCTCGATCTGCGGCGCGTTGGTCATCCACTCGGCGAGGCGCTGGGCGTAGACGAGGGCGTCGTCGGCGAGGCCGACGAGGTAGGTGGCCCGCGGGTCGTCGGACCCGAGGGCGCGCGGGGCGGCCATGGCGTCGGTGCGGGTCACGTCGCTCACAGGTACTCGACGTCCTCGGGCACGTCGTAGAACGTCGGGTGCCGGTAGATCTTGTCGGCGGCGGGGTCGAAGAACGAGTCCTTCTCCGTCGGGCTGCTCGCCGTGATGTCCTCGGCACGCACGACCCAGATCGACACGCCCTCCTGGCGGCGCGTGTAGAGGTCGCGTCCGTTGCGCAGGGCCAGCTCGGCGTCCGGCGCGTGCAGCGACCCCACGTGCACGTGGGACAGGCCACGCTTGCCCCGCACGAAGACCTCCCAGAGCGGCCAGCTCCTCTCCGTCGAGGGTGCGACGGCGTCCGAACCTCCGCTCACGCGGCACTCTCCTTCGTCCTCGCGGCCTGCTTGGCGGCGTACGCGTTGGCGGCCTCACGGACCCAGGCGCCGTCCTCGTGCGCGCGACGGCGGTGCGCGATGCGCTCGGCGTTGCACGGGCCGTCGCCGCGCAGCACCTGCCAGAACTCGTCCCAGTCGACCTGGCCGAAGTCCCAGTGACCGCGCTCCTCGTTCCAGCGCAGCTCGGGGTCGGGCAGCGTCAGGCCGAGCTTCTGGGCCTGGGGCACCGTCATGTCGACGAACTTCTGGCGCAGGTCGTCGTTGCTGAAGCGCTTGATGCCCCACGCCATCGACTCCTCGGTGTGGCCACCCTTGACGCTCTCACCGGTGTCGGGCGGTCCGAACATCGCCAGCGCCGGCCACCACCAGCGGTTCGCGGCGTCCTGGGCCATCTCGCGCTGCGCGTCGGTGCCACGCATGAGGGTCCACAGGATCTCGAAGCCCTGCCGCTGGTGGAAGCTCTCCTCCTTGCAGACCCGGATCATGGCCCGCGCGTACGGCCCGTACGAGCAGCGGCACAGCGGCACCTGGTTCATGATCGCCGCGCCGTCCACGAGCCAGCCGATGGCGCCGCAGTCGGCCCACGTCAGCGTCGGGTAGTTGAAGATCGAGGAGTACTTCTGGGTGCCGTTGTGGAGCCGGTCGAGCAGCTCCTGGCGGTCGACGCCGAGGGTCTCGGCGGCGCTGTAGAGGTAGAGCCCGTGGCCGGCCTCGTCCTGGACCTTGGCGATGAGGATCGCCTTGCGCCGCAGGCTCGGCGCGCGGGTGATCCAGTTGCCTTCCGGCTGCATGCCGATGATCTCCGAGTGGGCGTGCTGGGCGATCTGGCGGATGAGCGTCTGGCGGTACTTGTCCGGCATCGCGTCCCGCGGCTCGATGCGCTGGTCCGCCGCGATGAGGGCCTCGAAGTCGCCGCCGTCCCCCGGACGCTGCTCGGCCTGCCGGCCCTGCTCGACCGTCGCGTCGTAGTCGGCGGTCTCGGCCGCGTTGAGCGGCTCGTTCGGGTCGATGACGTCGTTGCCATACATGTGTCCAGTATGCGAGAAGGGCGCCACCGGCGACAAAGTGGCCCCTCCGGGCGTTCCCGGCCGGCTGAGAGGATGCGGGGGTGACGCACCCGCACGACGCCGACCTTCCCGAGACGACGCCGGACCCGACGCGGCACGGGCACGGACACGGGCACGGGCACGGACACGACCACGACGCCGCGCGTGGCCCGGTGGCGGACGCGAGCGTCCGCGTGGCGCGCAGCTCGGACGCGCCCGCCGTCGGGTTCGTGCAGGCCGTCGTCTTCCGCGAGGCGTACGCCGCTGTCCTGGCGCCCGAGGTGCTCGAGCAGCTCGAGCCGAAGGTCTTCGCCGGCGCCTGGCGCGACAGCCTCGAGGGCGAGGCCGCCGGCGACGGCGTCCTGCTCGTGGCCTGCGCCGGCGACCAGGTCGTCGGCTTCGCGGCGGTCGGCGCCTCGAGCGACCCCGACGCGGGCGAGGCGACCGCCGAGCTGCTCGTGCTCGCGGTCCACCCGGACGCCCGTCGGCAGGGCCACGGGTCCCGGCTGCTCCACGCGGTCGTCGACACCGCCCGGGCCCGAGGCCGCGACCACCTCACCGCGTGGTTGCTCGCCTCGGACGACACCGTGCGGACCTTCCTCACGGCGTCGGGGCTCGAGCCCGACGGGGCGCACCGCGAGCGCGTCGTCGACGCCGACGGGCGCACCGTCCGCGAGCTGCGTCTCGCCGCGTCCGTCGCGCCGGAGCCGTCGTGACCGGTCCCGCCGCGGGGGACCGTCGGCGTCCCGCCGCGAACAGCGCCGACGCCTCTGCGGCGGAGCGGGCCGCACCGGGGGCCCTCGGCGCGCCGTCGGCCGGTCCGCTGCCACGCGCGGAGCGACGGGTCGTCGTCCGTGAGGCGCTGTCGGTCGGGCTCGCGACCGGCGCGTACGGCATCAGCTTCGGCGCGCTCGCCGTCGCCGCGGGGCTCGACGTCTGGCAGGCGATGGCGCTGTCGCTGCTCATGTTCACCGGTGGGTCGCAGTTCGCCTTCGTGGGCATCGTCGCCAACGGACTGCACGCGGCACCGGCCGCCATCGCGGCGTCGTCGCTGCTCGGCGTCCGCAACGGGCTCTACGCCCTCGAGCTGACCCAGCTGCTCACGCCCCGCGGGGTGCGACGCCTCGCGGCCGCCCACCTGACCATCGACGAGTCGACCGCCGTGGCGGTGTCCCAGGAGGACGTCCGCGCGTCGCGCGTCGGCTTCTGGCTGACCGGCGCGGCCGTCTTCTCGCTGTGGAACCTCACGACGCTCGTCGGCGCGCTCCTCGGCGACGCCCTCGGCGACCCGCGCCGGTACGGGCTCGATGCCGCGGCCTGTGCCGCCTTCACGGCGCTGCTGTGGCCGCGCCTGCGCAACCGGGACGCCGTCGCGACAGCGGGTGTGGCGGCGGTCGGGGCCGTCGTCCTCGCTCCGAGCCTGCCGGCCGGGGTGCCGGTGCTCGTGGCCGCGCTGGCCGCCCTGCTCGCCTGGCGGGCGCCCCGCAGCGACGCGGGGTCCGACCCGGGGCCGGAGGACGCAGCGGCGGACGCGGGCCGGAGCACCGACCTGCGCGAGGGGCGCGTCGCACGGGACGGGGGCCGGTGATGAGCCTGTGGGTGGCGATCCTCCTGGCAGCCGGGTTGGCGTTCGGGCTGAAGCTCGCCGGCTACCTCGTGCCCTCGAGCGTCCTCGCCGAACCGCGCGTCAAGCGTGTGACGGCCGCGCTGCCCATCGCTCTCCTCGCCGCGCTCATCGCGACGCAGACGTTCACCCTGGCCGGCGGCGCCCTGACGGTCGACGCCCGGCTCGCGGCGGTCGGCGTCGCGGTCGTGGCGCTCCTGCTGCGGGCGCCGTTCATCGTCGTCGTCGTGCTGGGGGCCTGCACGGCAGCCCTGCTGCGCGCCCTCGGCTGGGGCTGACGGCCCGGCGCCCGGGACCGCAACCGGGACCGCGACCCCGACGACGACGCCATTGGCGGCACGGCTCGGGCCCGGCGGCCGTGGGTCGGTCTGCTCAGTCCAGGCCGAGGTAGTGCTCGAGGCCGACGGTGAGGCCGGGGTGATCGGCGACGGCGCGCACGGCCGCGACGACGCCCGGCATGAAGGAGGCGCGGTCGAACGAGTCGTGGCGGAGCGTCAGCTGCTCCCCCGCGTTGCCGAGCAGCACCTCCTGGTGCGCGGTGAGCCCCCGCAGGCGGACCGAGTGCACGGGGACGCCGTCGACGCGGGCGCCGCGGGCTCCGTCGGGGTCGTGGGTCGTCGCGTCGGGACCGGGCGCCACACCCGCCCCCGCACGTGCTGCGGCGATCATCGCCGCCGTCCGGGCGGCCGTGCCGGAGGGCGCGTCGACCTTGGCGGGGTGGTGCAGCTCGATGACCTCGACCGACTCGAAGAACGGGGCCGCCTTGGCGGCGAACGCCATCATGAGCAGGGCACCGATGGCGAAGTTCGGCGCGACGAGGACGCCGACGCCGGCACCGGTCCGCGAGGGTGGCGCCTGCGCGAGCCGGCCTCGCAGCGTCTCGAGCCGGTCGTCGTCCCACCCCGTCGTGCCGACCACGACGTGGACGCCGCGCTCGACGCAGTGGGCCACGTTGCCGGGGGACGCCGCCGGCACCGTCAGCTCGACGGCGACGTCCGCGCCACCGAGGTCACCGAGATCGTCGGAGCTGCCGTACGCGCCGACGAGCCGCAGCCCCTCGGCCGCCTCGACGGCCCGGACCGCCTCGGACCCCATCCGCCCGTTCGCACCGATGACCGCCACCGCGATGGCACCGGTGGCCGCGGTGGGATCGTCACGCATCGGGCCCTCGTCGTTCGTCGTCACCACGCCTCGAGGGTAGTGGCGCCGCCACCTGCGAGGACGGCCGGTCCCACCGCGCTCCCCGGCCCGTGCCCTGAGCGAGGACCGCGGGACCGCTGGGGATGGTGGCGCGGCGGCCGGCGGAGCACACTGTCACCAGGAAGTGATCGCCATGCCGAACCGCGCCCACCCCGCCTCCTCCACCACCCTCCGACGCACCTCCGTGCTCGTCCGGACGCGCACTCCCGGCACCGCTCGCCAACGGGTCGCTGCCATGGTGGCGGCGCTCGCCCTGGCCTTCTCCTTCGGGGTGGTCACCGCGCCGACGGTCCACGCCACCGTGCTCTTCGGCAACGACATCTCCTGGCCGCAGTGCCCGACCACCCAGGGTGGTTACGGGCAGCCGATGCCGTCCGCCTCGACCCAGTTCGTCGTCGTCGGGCTCACCCACGGCCTGCCGTTCACCGAGAACCCCTGCGTGGCCTCGCAGCTGCAGTGGGTCAGGGACCACGCCACCCCCGCGCACGCCTACACGATGGCGGGCTTCCCGACCGCGGCGCAGCTGTCGACGTACGCCACGCGAGGCCCGTGGTCGAGCACGACCCGGGCCGGACGCCTGTCGAACGTCGGCTACGCCGAGGCGAGCTATGCCGCAGCGACCCTGGACCGCATCGGCTGGCGGCCGCCGGTGGTGTGGATCGACGTCGAGCCCCGGCCCGCCCAGCCGTGGCCGTCGACGACGCGGTCCCAGCGCATCGAGAACCGGTACGTCGTGGAGGGGCTCATGCGCGGCCTGCGCGACCAGGGCTACGCCTACGGCCTCTACTCCAACGCGTCCGGCTGGCAGGCGATCACCGGGTCGTGGCTGTTGCCGGGCGTGCCGGTGTGGGCGACGGCCGGCACCCTCGACTACCCGAACGAGGCGCTCGACCGGTGTACGCAGCCGAGCTTCTCGGGCGGCAGGGTCTACCTGTCGCAGTGGTGGAACACGACCACCGACTTCGACCGCACCTGCGAGCCGTACGCCTTCACGGCGCTGCCCATCCCGGCGTCGACGCTGACCGCGTCCACGGGTGACGTCGACGGCGACTGGCGCACCGACGTCGTGGCCCGGTGGGCGAGCACGGGGACGCTGCGTCTCTACTCGGGCACCGGGACAGGCAGCCTGTCGCTCGGCCGGCAGGTCGGTACGGGGTGGAGCGGCTTCGACCTCCTCGACACCGCGGGCGACCTCGACGGGACCGGAACCCTCGACGTCGTGGCCCGCCAGCGGACGACCGGCGACCTCTGGCTCTACCGCGGCGACGGCCACGGTGGCTGGACCCTGCCGGCCCTGCGCATCGGCACCGGATGGGGCGGCATGAGCGCCGTGCTCGGCCCGGGTGACCTCACCGGCGACGGACGCCCCGACCTGCTGGCCCGCCGTGCCTCCGACGGGACGGTCTGGGTGTACCCCGGCACCGGGCGAGCCTCGTTCCAGCCGCGCCTGCAGGTCGCCTCGGGATGGAACCGGTACGACCGCGTCGTGCCCGTCGGCGACGTCACCGGAGACGGCCGTCCGGACGTCATGACGCGCGAGCCCTCGACCGGGCGCCTCTGGCTGCATGCCGGCACCGGCACCGGGGGGTTCGCGGCACCGGTCGTCGTCGGGACGGGCTGGAACGGCATGACGGCGCTCGCCTCCCCCGGCGACTTCGACAGCGACCGCGTCGGCGACGTCCTCGCCCGCGACCGCGCGGGTGTCCTCTGGCTCTACCCGCGGACGGCGTCCGGCGGGTGGTCGCCGCGGCGCCAGGTCAGCACCGGGTGGAACGTCACGGACGCCATCTTCTGAGCCGCCCTTCGACGACGCGGTCAGGTGGCTCTCAGCCAAAACCCAGCCTCGGGAGCGAGCATCCGCCCGTGACGACCGACCCGGCCGCCCCGCACCGTCCTGACACCGTCGACGCCGCGCCCGTCGGCACCGTCCGCGCCGCCGTCCCCGCCGCCGTCGGGCTCGCGGACGACCCGGTCTCTGCCGCCACCCGGCGAGCCCGCGTGGGCGCGGTGGCGCTCGCGGTCGTGCTGCTCGGCTCGGCCTGCTCGGCGGTGGGCGCCGCGCCGGGCGCCGAGGCACCCAGCTCGGGGCCCACGTCAGCACCCACGTCGGGACGCACGTCGGTCCCCTCCGCCACCCCCACGACGGCGTCCACCGCGACGATGCCGGCCGGGTCGTCGCCCCACCCGTCGGGCTCGCCCTCGTCGGGGGCCACGGCCGGCCCCACGGCACCCGGCGTGGGACTCACCCCGCCGTACGCGCGCACGGGCGCCGGTGACCTCGCGCCCGCGGCCCGCGCGGCGCGGCCTCTCGTGTACGTGCCGGACCAGGTGGCGGGGCTCGTGCAGGTCATCGACCCGCGCACCTACCGGGTCGTGTCGACGCGGCGTGTCCCCGCCTCGCCGGAGCACGTCGTGCCGTCGTGGGACCTCACCCGACTGTGGGTCAACTCCGACCGGGGCAACGCCCTGACGCCGATCGACCCGCGGACGGGTGTCGTAGGCCACCCGGTCGGGGTGCGCGACCCGTACAACCTCTACTTCACCCCGGACGGCCGGTACGCGCTCGTCCTCGCCTCGCGGTTCCACGCCGTCGATGTGCGCGACGCCCGCACGATGCGCCTCGTCCGGTCGCTCCCGGTGCCGGCGTGCGCCGGGGTCAACCACGCGGACTTCACGGCCGAACTGCGGGCGTTCGTGGCCAGCTGCGAGTTCAGCGGCCGCCTGCTCGTCGTCGACGCCGCGGCCACCCGGGTGCTGAAGGTCATCGACCTCAACCACGTGCGCACCCCGGGCGCCACCCCCGCGACGGGCCCGGGGAGCATGGCGGGGCCCCGGAGTGGACTGCTCAGGGGCGCGACGGCGATGCCGCAGGACGTCCGGCTCACGCCGGACGGCCGGTGGTTCATGGTCGCCGACATGCTCCGCAACGGCGTGTGGTTCGTCGACGCGCGCACCTTCCGGCTCGACCACTTCGTCCACACCGGGCTCGGCGCGCACGGCATCTACCCCTCGCGGGACGCATCTCGGGTCTTCGTCTCCAACCGGGACGCCGGGACGGTGACGGTCATCGACGCGACGACGGACCGGCCCGTCACGACGTGGCGGCTGCCGGCGCACGCCACGCCCGACATGGGCGGCGTCAGCGCCGACGGCTCGCAGCTGTGGCTGAGCGGCCGGTACCGCTCCGAGGTCTACGTCATCGACACCGCGACCGGGCGCCTGCTGCACAGGATCCCCGTCGGCGCGGGGCCGCACGGCCTGCTCGTCTGGCCGCAGCCCGGCCGGTTCTCGCTGGGCCACACCGGGAACATGCGATGAGCACCTTCTCCCCCGCCGACCTCCTGACGGCCTGGACGCCCGACGCCGAGGGCCTCGTCCTCGTCGCGGTGGCGCTCGTGCCGTACGCGCTGCTCGTGCGGCGCGCGGCCCGAGCCGGGCTGCGTCCGTCCGGGTGGCGCGTCGCCCTCTACGTCGGCCTCGGCGTCGGCACGCTCGCGTACGCCACGTGCGGGCCGCCCGCAGTGCTCCGGGCCGACGTCTTCTGGTTGGGTGCCCTCCGGATCGGCGTGCTCGCGACCGTGACACCGGTGGGCCTGGCCCTCGGGGACCCCGTCGGCCTGCTGCGGCGGCTGCACCCCGACGGCGACCACGTGGCCCTGCGGCTGCTGCACGGACGCCTCGCGCGGGCGCTGACCTTCCCGGCCGTCAGCACCGTGCTCGCCACCGGGACCCTGCTCGTCGTCTTCGTGACACCGGTGTTCCTCCGGTCGGTGACGTCACGGCCGGTCGGGGTCGTCCTCGACCTCGTCCTGCTCGGGACGGGGCTGCTGTTCGTCGTACCCCTGCTGGCCGAGGACCTCCTGCCGGCCTGGGCGACGGCTCCGGTGCGGACCTTCCTCGCGTTCGTCGACGGCCTCCTCGACGCCGTCCCGGGCATCGTCGTCATGACCGCCCCGACGCTGCTCGCCCCGGGGTACCCCGGCTTCTCGCGCGCCGTGAGCGGGCTGGACCCGCTCCTCGACCAGCACCTCGGCGGCGGCGCGCTCCTCGCGGTGGCAGAGTCGGTGGGGCTGCCCGTCATCGCCGCGGTCTTCCTGGAGTGGGTCCGGACCGACGAGCGCGAGGCCCGCGAGGCGGACCGGCTCGCCGACGAGGCAGCCGGCGCGGGGGCGGCCCGGCTCGCCGGTGACCGGCCCGGCCTGTCCCCCGACACGTCGGCCGGACCCGCCAGAGGCTCCGCGCCCGCATCCGTCGCGACCCCCGCGACCGCTGCCACTCCGGCGGCGCCCGATGCCGGCGCCTCCGGCCTGTGGTGGGAGCAGGACGCCCGCTTCGCCGGGCGCTATCGCCGCGCCGAGCCCGCGGCGGGTCCCGACGACGTGGAGAGCTGACCGGCGGGGCTGGCGCACCCGGCACTCCCCGCACACCCGGCAGACCCCGCACACGCGAGCGGGACCGGGGCCTGGTGAGGTCAGACCTCGGCCGTCTCGGCGTCGGCCGGGGCCACGTCCGCGGCCTCCTTGGCCTCGTCGGCCCCGCCCTTGGCCTCGTCCTCGGGGAGGACGGCGCCGAGCGAGAGCTTGCCGCGGGGGTCGATCTCCTTGAGCTCGACCTGGACCTTCTGGCCGACCTTGACGACGTCGTCGACGCTGTCGATCCGCTTGCCGCCGACGAGCTTGCGCACCTCGGAGATGTGCAGCAGGCCGTCCTTGCCGGGCAGCAGCGAGACGAACGCGCCGAAGGTCGTCGTCTTGACGACGGTGCCGAGGAAGCGCTCGCCGACCTCGGGCATCTGCGGGTTCGCGATGGCGTTGATCGCCGCGCGAGCCGCCTCCGCCGACGGGCCGTCGACCGCACCGATGAACACCGTGCCGTCGTCCTCGATCGAGATGTCGGCGCCCGTGTCGTCCTGGATCTGGTTGATCATCTTGCCCTTCGGGCCGATGACCTCACCGATCTTGTCGACGGGGACCTTCACCGTGATGATGCGCGGCGCGTAGGGGCTCATCTCGTCGGGCACGTCGATGGCTTCGGCCATGACGTCGAGGATGTGCAGTCGCGCGTCGCGGGCCTGGGTCAGCGCGCCGGCCAGGACCGACGCCGGGATGCCGTCGAGCTTCGTGTCGAGCTGGATCGCCGTCACGAACTCCTTGGTGCCCGCGACCTTGAAGTCCATGTCGCCGAAGGCGTCCTCGGCGCCGAGGATGTCGGTGAGCGCGGCGTACCGCGTCTCGCCGTCGACCTCGTCGGAGACGAGACCCATCGCGATGCCGGCGACCGGCGCGCGCAGCGGCACACCGGCGTTGAGCAGCGACAGCGTCGAGGCGCACACCGAGCCCATCGACGTCGAGCCGTTCGAGCCGAGGGCCTCGGACACCTGGCGGATCGCGTACGGGAACTCCTCGCGCGTCGGCAGGACGGGCATGAGCGCCCGCTCGGCCAGCGCGCCGTGACCGATCTCGCGACGCTTCGGCGACCCGACACGACCGGTCTCACCGGTGCTGTAGGGCGGGAAGTTGTAGTTGTGCATGTAGCGCTTGCGCGTCACCGGCGAGAGCGTGTCGAGCTGCTGCTCCATCTTGAGCATGTTCAGCGTCGTCACCCCCATGATCTGGGTCTCGCCACGCTCGAAGATCGCCGAGCCGTGCACGCGCGGCAGGACCTCGACCTCGGCACCGAGGGCGCGGATGTCCTTCAGGCCCCGGCCGTCGATGCGGACCTCGTCGCGCAGGATGCGCTGACGCACCAGCTGCTTCTGCAGCGAGCGGAACGCGGCGGAGATCTCCTTCTCGCGGCCCTCGAACTGGGCGGCGAGCTGCTCCTTGACGGAGGCCTTGATCTCGTCGAGACGCTCCTCGCGCTCCTGCTTGCCGGCGATGGTCAGCGCCTGGGCGGTGTCGGCCGACACGGCGGCCTCGACGGCGGCGTAGGCGTCGTCCTCGTAGTCGAGGAAGACGGGGAACTCCTCGACCGGCTTGGCGGCCTTGGAGGCGAGCTCGGCCTGGGCCTCGCACAGCTGCTTGATGAACTTCTTGGAGGCCTCGAGGCCCTCGGCCACGACCTCCTCGGTCGGAGCCTGCTTGCCCTCGTTGCGGACGAGGTCCCACGTCGACTCGGTGGCCTCGGCCTCGACCATCATGATCGCGACGTCGTCACCATTCGAACCCGGCACCACGCGACCGGCGACGACCATGTCGAAGGTCGAGCGCTCGACGTCGGAGAAGTTCGGGAAGGCGACCCACTGGCCGTCGATGAGCGAGACCCGCACGCCACCGATGGGGCCGGAGAACGGCAGGCCGGAGATCTGCGTCGAGGCGCTCGCGGCGTTGATGGCGAGCACGTCGTACTGGTGGTCGGGGTTCAGCGAGAACACCGAGATGATGACCTGGACCTCGTTGCGCAGCCCCTTCTTGAAGGTCGGGCGCAGCGGGCGGTCGATGAGGCGGCAGGTGAGGATCGCCTCGGTCGAGGGGCGACCCTCGCGGCGGAAGAAGCTGCCGGGGATCTTGCCGATGGCGTACATCCGCTCTTCGACGTCGACCGTCAGCGGGAAGAAGTCGAACTGGTCCTTCGGCTGCTTGCCGGCCGAGGTCGTCGACAGCAGCATCGTGTCGTCGTCCAGGTAGGCGACGACGGCTCCACCGGCCTGCTTGGCCAGGCGCCCGGTCTCGAACCGGACGGTGCGGGTGCCGAAGCTGCCGTTGTCGATGACGGCCTCGGCGAAGGTGATGTCTGGACCCTCCATGTGGGCCCTCGCTTTCTTTTTCTCATGTAGCCGGTGCACATCGTCGTTGTGTGCCCGGTTTGTCTTCTGTGTACTGCCACGAGCCGGGTGGCCCGCGGGTGCGCTCGGCGTCGGAGCCCGACCCGGCCGCACCTACGACGAAAGGCGGTCACCGCGCACGCGCGGGGACCGCCTTTCGTCACATCGTCATCGACGCAGGCCGAGTCGCTTGATCAGCGAACGGTAGCGCTCGATGTCGGTGGTCTCGAGGTAGCGCAGCATCCGCTTGCGCTGGCCCACGAGCAGGAGCAGACCACGACGGCTGTGGTGGTCGTGCTTGTGCGCGCGGGCGTGCTCGGTGAGGTCCTTGATGCGCTGGGTGAGCAGCGCGACCTGCACCTCGGGGGAGCCGGTGTCGCCCTCCTTGGTGGCGTACTCGGCCATGATCTTCTTCTTGACGTCAGCGTCCAGGGGCATGGATGACCGACTCCTTCTTCACTCGTTGCGCGGTGCGCCAGGGCATGTCCACCTGGGCTCTCTCGTTCCGCGGCCGGAACACGGCGTCTCAAAGACTAACAGCGCACGCCACCGCGCACTAATCGGCGCCGGCGGGGGCCCGCTTGACCGATTCGTGACCAGTGCCTGCGTTCCTCCTGTGACCGTGCCGGGTACGACATGGTCGTCTCGGGGAAACCTCTCGTAAGGAGCGAAGCGACACCATGATCATTCTCGGACTGATCCTGCTGATCGTCGGGCTGCTCGCCAAGATCAGCATCCTCACGACGATCGGCATCATCCTGCTCGTCGTCGGCGCGGTCCTGTTCGTGCTCGGCGCCACCGGACGCGCTATCGGCGGACGCAAGCACTGGTACTGATCGGTCGCAGCAGACGTCGAAGGGCGCCCCATGGCTCACGCCGTGGGGCGCCCTTCGCGCGTCGGACGCGTCCCGTGACGGGACGCCTCGGAGGTCGAGGCCTCAGAGGTTGATCATGTGCCCCGCGATGCCCTCGATGGCCTCCTTCATGGCCTCGCTCAGGGTCGGGTGGGCGAAGACGTTGCGGGCCACCTCGTCGGCCGTGAGGTCCCACTGCTGGGCCAGCGTCAGGGCCGGGAGCAGCTCCGTGACCTCGGGGCCGATCATGTGGGCACCGAGCAGCTCGTTGTGCTCGGCGTCGGCGACGATCTTGACGAAGCCGACGCCCTCGGCCATGCCGCGTGCCTTGCCGTTGGCCGAGAAGGGGAAGCTGGCCGTCTTGACGTCGTAGCCCTTCTCCTTGGCCTGGGCCTCGGTGTATCCGAAGGAGGCGATCTGCGGCTGGCAGAAGGTCGCCCGCGGGATCATGTCGAAGTTCAGCTCCATCGTCTCGGCGTCCGCGATGGTCTCGGCGGCGACGACGCCCATGGCCTCGGCGGTGTGCGCCAGCATGAGCTTGGCGGTGACGTCACCGATGGCGAAGACGTTGGGCACGCTGGTGCGGCCGCGGCCGTCGATCGCGACGGCGCCGCGCTCGGTCATCTGCAGACCGAGGGACTCCAGGCCGTAGCCCTCGGTGCGCGGGGCGAAGCCGAAGGCGGCGAGGAACTTGTCGGCCTCGAGGACGGTCTCGTCTCCCCCGGCGGCCGGGGCCACCGTGACGCGCACGCCCGAGCCGGTGTCCTCGACGTTCTTGACGGCGGTCGAGAGCAGCACCGTGACGCCGAGCTTCTTGTACTGGCGCAGCAGCTCCTTGGACACGTCGGGGTCCTCGGTCGGCACCATGCGGTCGAGGAACTCGACGATGGTGACGTCGACGCCGAAGTTCTTCATGACGTAGGCGAACTCGACGCCGATGGCGCCCGAGCCGCCGATGACGATCGAGCCCGGCAGGTCCGCGTCGAGGATCTGCTCCTCGTAGGTGACGACGTTGTCGCTGACCTGCATGCCGGGCAGCATCCGGACCTGGGCGCCGGTGGCGATGATGAGGTTGTCGAAGGTGACCGAGCGCGACGAGCCGTCGTTGAGCGCGACGTCCATCGAGGTCGCCGACGTGATCGTGCCCCAGCCGTCGATCTCCTCGATCTTGTTCTTCTTCATGAGGTAGTGCACGCCCTTGGCGCTGGCGTCGGCCACCGAGCGGCTGCGCGAGTGCGTCGGCCCGTAGGACATCGTGGCCTCGCCCTCGATGCCGAAGGTCTTCTTCTCGTGCGTGATGATGTGCGCAATCTCCGCGTTGCGCAGCAGCGCCTTGCTCGGGATGCAGCCGACGTTGAGGCACACCCCACCCCAGTACTGCTTCTCCACGACGGCGACCTTCTTGCCCAGCTGCGCCGCGCGGATCGCCGCGACGTAGCCACCGGGACCGGCACCGAGCACAACGACATCGAAATCAGCCATGGGGGTCACCCTATCCGGGAGGCACCCTGGCCCCGACCGCGGTTCCGCCGACGCAGACCCCGAGGTCACGAACCGGGTGTCGTTCGCCAACAGTTCGGCATTCAACGGTGTCAGGGACCCCATTCCGGGGCACGCTGGGAGTACGTTCCTGACGCACGGCCGGACCGGTCCGGCCCCGACCAACGGAGGTCACCGTCGTGAGTTCCACTCCGCACCGCCACTCGGCTCCGCCGGCGAACAAGGGCCTGCTGGCCGTCGCCGGAGTTCTGCTCGCGATCCCGCTCGTCGCGCTGACGCTCGTCGGCACGTACGCCAAGGACGAGCCGCGCGTCGCCGGCTTCCCGTTCTTCATCTGGTACCAGTTCGTCTGGGTGGTCATCACCTCGGCGCTGACGTACACGGCCCACCGCCTCGTCCTCAAGGCCCGGCCGCACCGGCCGATGAACCCCGAGGGTGACGAGTACCTCGACGACGACACGACGACGGGTGGTGGGCTCCGATGAACCAGGGAGTCAACGGCATCGCCCTCGCCGTCCTCGTCTTCTTCTTCGTCGTCGTCGCAGCGGCCGGCTTCTGGGCGGCGCGCTGGCGGCGTCCGGCGAGCATGGAGAGCCTCGAGGAGTGGGGCCTCGGCGGCCGGACCTTCGGCACGTGGATCACGTGGTTCCTGCTCGGAGGCGACCTCTACACGGCGTACACGTTCGTCGCGGTTCCCGCGGCCATGTGGGCCTTCGGCGCCGTCAACGGCTTCTTCGCCGTGCCCTACACGATCGTGCTGTACCCGATCATCTTCGTCTTCATGTCCCGCCTCTGGTCCGTGTCGCACCGGCACGGCTACGTCACGCCGGCCGACTTCGTCCAGGGCCGTTCGGGTTCGCGCGTGCTGTCGCTCGCCGTGGCGGTCACCGGCTTCCTCGCGACGATGCCGTACATCGCCCTGCAGCTCGTCGGCATCCAGGCCGTCCTCGAGGTGGCGGGCGTCGGCGGCGGCGGCAACATCCTCGCCAAGGACGCGCCGATCTTCATCGCGTTCCTCGTGCTCGCGCTGTACACGTACACCTCGGGCCTGCGCGCGCCGGCGATCATCGCGTTCGTCAAGGACATCCTCATCTACCTCGTCATCATCGTCGCGGTCATCTACCTGCCCTCGAAGGTGGGCGGCTGGGGCCACATCTTCGACGCGGCCAAGCAGAAGATGACGACGACGACGAACGCCGCCACCGGCAGCCCGAACGTCTTCATCCCCGGGCCGAAGGCCTACTGGGCCTACGCGACGCTCGCCCTCGGGTCGGCGCTCGCGCTGTTCATGTACCCGCACTCGGTGACGGCCAGCCTGTCGGCCAAGAGCCGCACCACCATTCGCAAGAACGCCTCGATCCTGCCGGCGTACTCGTTCCTGCTCGGCCTCCTCGCGCTCCTCGGCTGGGTCGCGATCGCCGCCGGCACCAAGCCGGTCGGGCTCGACGGGAAGGTCAACGGACAGCTGGTGATCCCCCAGCTGTTCGAGGACATGTTCCCGTCGTGGTTCGCCGGCGTCGCTTTCGCCGCCATCGCGATCGGTGCGCTCGTTCCTGCCGCGATCATGTCGATCGCCGCCGCGAACACCTTCACGCGCAACGTCTACCGGGCCTGGCTGCGGCCGAACGCGACGATCGAGCAGGAGGCCAAGGTCAGCAAGATCACCTCGCTCGTCGTCAAGGCGTTCGCCCTGCTGTTCGTCCTCTTCCTCGACAAGAGCAACGCGATCAACTTCCAGCTCCTCGGCGGCATCTGGATCCTGCAGACCTTCCCGGCGCTCGTCTTCTACCTCTACACGCGCTGGTTCCACCGGTGGGCGCTGCTCGTCGGCTGGGCCGTGGGCATGGTGTACGGCACGCTCGCGGCGTACAACGTGACGAACAAGGCGACCGGCGCGCCCTTCGCCGGCTCGGTCGCGCAGATCCCGGTCATCGGCCAGCTGGGGTACATCGCGCTGACGGCGTTCGTCCTCAACGTCATCGTCGCCGCCGTGCTCACCCTGGTGTTCCGAGCCGCGAAGGCGCCCGAGGGGATCGACCAGACGATCCCGGCGGACTACTTCGCCGACGCCGGCGACCCGCGCGTCGAGAAGCTGCCGGCGACGCCGGAGCAGGCCGCGCAGTCCCGCTGACGGCCTCGACGCGTCGAGCAGGGAGGGCCGGGTCCGGGCGACCCGGCCCTCCCGCTGTCTTCCCGCTCTTGCCGCCGACCCGCCGAGCTCGTGGCGGCGTGGTCGAGTCGGGTGTCGCCGGGCTCAGTCGCGGTCGCGCTCGGGAGGGATCGCGGCATGGGCGTCCTCCTCGCCGAGCCCGGCCACCTGGAGCAGGTCCACGACGAGCGAGCGCAGCTGTGCCAGGACGGTCTCGGACGCGAGGCTCGACGTTCGCGGCAGCTCCCCCGTGGCCGCGGCGACCTCGAGCAGGCCGCGCAGACCGACGGAGGCGGCCGCGTTCTCGGACAGCGCCCGGGCCATGACGTCGTTGGCGTCGGCGAGGCGGCCGAGCAGCGCGCGGTAGCTGTCGGGCAGGTTCTCGCCCCGTGCCACCGAGATCGTCACCCGACGAACGAGCACGCGGGTGCTGCGCATGGCGATGTCGAGGGGCTCGACGAGCTCGGCCATGGACCGGACGCGCGGGGCGTGCCGGCGCCGCGACAGCGGTGAGCTCGTGATGACGTCAAGGCCCTCGTCGGCGGCCTGGCGCAGCTCGCGCAGCAGCGACTCCGTGCCGCGCGCCGACGCGAGTATCGAGGCCGCCGCGTCGACGTCACCCCCGGCGGCCAGGGTGGCCGCCTGCCGCAACAGCTCGCTGATCTTGGCGACGGCCTCGGAGGCCGCCACGCGGGGTCGGCGCAACGGCGCCTGCGGCACGACGACCGCGGCGACGAGAGCCACCGCACCACCGATGAGCGCGTCGGTCCAGCGTGACAGCGCCTGGCCCGGGCTCGCGGCGAGGGCGACGATGACGACGCTCTGCACGGCTGCCTGCGTCACGAGCAGCGGACCGCCGTCGAGCAGGACGGCGAAGGCCATCGAGAACAGCACGACGACGGTGATCTGCCACGGACCGCTGCCGGCGACGTGCACGAACACGTCGGCCGTGAAGACACCGACCGCCACCCCCACTGCGACCTCGAGCACGCGTCGGACCCGCTGCCCGTACGACATCCCGAGGCAGACGATGGCCACGATCGGGGCGAAGAACGGCGTCGCGTGCCCGACCAGGTCGTGCGCGACGAGCCACGCGACGCCTGCGGCCACCGAGCTCTGCAGGAGGAGGAACGCCCGGGACCGCAAGCGGGACAAGCGGGTCCGCACCGTGAGCCGGCTGCGACGCCACGCCCGGTCGAGGGCCTCGACGACGGGCGCGTCGGTCCGCAGGTAGTCGTCCACGTCGGCCTCTCGGGTCCGGGTCGGTCACATCCTCAGGGCAAGGATGGCATCGAAGATCTCACGCACGGCGGGGGCCGCGACCCGCGACCCCGAACCGCCCTGGCTCACGACGACGGCGACGACGTACCTGGGCCGGGTCGTGGGGCCGTACCCGACGAACCACGCTGTGGCCTTCTTGCCGAACACCTCGCCGGTGCCGGTCTTGCCCGCGACGGGGTACCGGTCCTGCGGGAAGCCGGCGAACGCGGTGCCGGCCGACCCGCCCGGGCGCGTCACGTCGCCGAGGGCGGCCCGGACGTACGCCCCGACGTCGCGGCGCAGCGGCACGGTGCCGACCCGTCGGGGCGCGATGGGCGTCGTGGTCCCGTCGGCCGCTCGGTAGCCGGCCGCGACCTGGGGCTGCCACAGTGTGCCGCCGTTGGCGAGCGCGGCGTACACGGTCGCCATCTGGAGCGGGGTCACGGCCGTGTCCCCTTGTCCGATCGAGAAGTTGACGGCGTCGCCGGCTCGGTACTCGTAGCCGCTCGCGCAGTTCTCCCGCGCCAGGCGGGTCAGGTAGGCAGCCCGGGCCCGGTCGGTGCGGGCGACCTCGGGGTAGCCGGTGCCGGCCCGACGACAGGTGGTCTCGCGCGTGGCGGCCCACGTCGCCTCCTTCCACTGCCGGTCGGCGACGCGTCCGGCGGACTCCCCCGGCAGGTCGACGCCGGTGCGCCGGCCGAGGCCGAACGCCCGGGCCATGGACACGAACGGGTCAGGCGCGGTCACCGGCGCGGTGAGACCACCCTGCGCGCGCCACGCCTCGTACGCCAGGCGGTAGAAGACCGTGTCGCAGGAGACGACGAGCGTCCGGTGCAGGTCGATGGGCCCGTAGCCCCGGGACTCGAAGTTGTGGAACACGTGGCCGTCGACGTCGAGGGCCGGGGAGCAGTCGTAGGTGCCGTCGAGCCGGGCACCGGACTGGACGGCGGCCGCTACCGAGATGACCTTGAAGGTCGACGCGGGCGGGAACGTCTGCGCCGTGAGCCGCGACGACAGCGGGACGCCGGCGGCCTCGCTCGTCAGCCCCGCCAGCTCGCGCGCGGTGATGCCGCCGGTGAAGAGCCCGGGATCGTAGGTCGGGTGGCTCGCGGCCGCCACCACGGCACCGTTCGTGGCGTCGAGGACGACGGCGGCGCCGGCGTCGGCCGGCAGCCTCTGCGCCCGGGCCCGCCCGACGGCCCGCGCGAGCGCGGCCTCGACCCGCGCCTGGAGGCGGGCGTCGACGTGGGTGACGACGTCACGCCCCGGCACCGGCGGGGTCCGCGAGACGATGCCCGTGACGATCCCGCGCGGGTCGACGGCGACGACCGTCGAGCCGTTCGCGCCGCGCAGCACGGCGTCGTACTGCTGCTCGAGTCCCGAGCGGCCGACGACGTCCTCGGCGTCGAGCGTGCCGCCGCTGGAGGCGACCTCGGACGCGTCGGCCCTGGCGACCCAGCCGAGCAGGTGCGGCGCGAGTGCGCCATCCGGGTGCGGGTAGCCTCGAGCCGGCTCGGCACGCACACCGACACCCGGGTACCGCTCGGGCTGCTCGAGCAGGGTGAGCGCGCGGCGCTCGTCGACGCCGCCGGCCACCGGGACGGGCACGTACGGGGAGCCGTTGAAGCAGGCCGGCGCGCGCGGCGCACCCGCCGTGCCGCAGAGCATCGTCTTGCCCCAGAGGCGGTCGAAGGGCAGGCCGAGCCCGGCGGCCACGGACGCCACGAGCCTCCTGCCGCCGTCCCCGGCGCGGGCGAGGCTGGCCCGCTCGATCGTCACCGTGGTCGTGAAGGTGGTGGACGCCAGGGGCGCGCCGGTGCGGTCGAGGATGCGGCCGCGCAGGGCGTGCTCGGTGACGGTCCGGGTGTGGGCCGTGGTGGCCGCCCGCGCCAGCTGGGGCCCCTCGACGAGCTGCAGCTCGCCGAGGCGCCCGACGAGCAGGCCGAAGAGGACGACGACGAGCACGACGACGACACCGACGACCCCGGTCCGCGGGCGGGCCCGGGGGCGCCGCGCACCGTGCGGCCGCCCCCTCACCCGAGTCTCCGGCGCACCAGTGCGCGGTCGAGGGCGATGAGGACGGGCACGGCGACGAACCCGACGGCCACGGTCGAGGCCAGGCGGGCAGCGCTGCCCGGGACGTCGACGCCGCGCTCGGCCACGAGCGCCATGACCGCGCGGACCAGGCCGACGACGGCTGCCGACGCCGCGAGTGCCGCGAGCGGCCGCAGGCCCGAGCGGGAGGCCGGGCTGGAGAAGAGGCCTGCGACGAGGCCCCCGACCGCCGTGACGAGCGGCACCAGGCCGAGCGGCGTGCCGACCGGCGGGACGAGCTGCACCGCCCACCCGGCCGCGAGGCCGACGAGGGCGCCGTGCACCGGACCCCGCAGGACGGCCGTCGTGGCGACCCCGATGAGGACGAGGTCGGGCACCCAGGCACCGGGCACCCCCAGGCCGGGCAGCACGGTCGCCGCGACGAGGGCCGCGACGGCCACGTACCCCGTCCGGAGCACCCCGAGCAGCGTCGGCCTCACGGCGCCGCTCCCGTCGCGGACGGCTGCGTTCGTGCCGCCGACGCCACCCCGACGAGCCCCGGCCTCGCGCCCGGTTGCTGCGTGGCGCGCGGGGCGGTGCGCGGTCCGGGGACGAGCACGGCGACGATGTCGACGGCGTCGAGGTCGACGGCGGGCCGGACCGTCGCCGTCACGCTCAGGCCCCCGCTCGATGGGTCGACGTCGGTGACCGTACCGACGAGCACGCCTGCGGCATAAGGGCGTTCGTCGATGCTGCCCATTGTTCGCACGACGTCGCCGACGACGGCGGTCCCCGGCCGGACCAGCGACAGGGTCAGTGACCCACGGGGGTGTGCCTCGCGGTCGGCGGTCCCCGGCGCCGCCACCGTCGCGAGCATGCCGGCCGGACCGACTCGCACGCCGACGACCGATCCCGTGGACCCGAGCACCTGCACGTCGCTGGTCCAGGGCGACACCGACACCACACGCCCGACGAGGCCTTCGGCGGCCACGACCGTGGAGTCGGTCTCGACGCCGTCACGCGACCCGACATCGATGGTGACGCGCCGGCCGCCGAGCGGGCCGAGAGCCGTGCCGACCACGCGCGCCGGCACGAAGGCGTGACCTGCAAGCGTCTCCGTCCCGAGGAGCGAACGGAGCCGGCCGAGCTCGTCGAGGGAGTGCTGCTGGTCGGCGACGACGGCCCGCAGCCGGGTGTTCTCCTCCTCGAGGCGGTCTCGGTCACTCCGCGACGGGCCCGCGAGGAGGCGCTGCACCGGCCCGAGCACGGCACCGGAGGCCCGGCGCACCGCGGCGGTCGCCGCGGAGCCGGCCAGGTCGGCGACGAGCAGCACGAGCGTCAGGGTCACGAGAGCCGCGAGGAGCCGGCGGCGAGCCGTGCCGGTCATGCTCGGGTGCTCGTCGTCACGGCCGGGCACGCGGGTCGCCGACGAGGACGCGCTCGAGGCTGGGGAAGTCGTCGACGCACCGGCCGGCGCCCCTCGCCACCGCTCGCAGGGGGTCGTCCGCGACGTGCACCGGCACGCCGAGCTCGTGCCGCATCCGCTCGTCGAGCCCGCGCAGCAGGGCTCCGCCGCCGGTCAGCGTGATGCCGCGGTCGACGATGTCGCCGGCGAGCTCGGGCGGGCAGACGTCGAGCGTGGCCCGCACCACCTCGATGATCTGCAGCACCGGTCCCTCGATGGCGCGGCGCACCTCGGCCGAGCCGACCTGGACGGTCCTGGGCAGGCCGGTGACGAGGTCGCGCCCGCGCAGGCGGGTGGTCAGCTCCTCGCGCAGCGGGAACACCGACCCGACGGCGACCTTGAGGTCCTCCGCGCTGCGCTCACCGAGCAGGAGGGAGTACTCGCTCTTGACGTGGCTGACGAGCGCCTCGTCGACCTCGTCGCCGGCGACACGCAGCGACGTCGACGTGACGATGCCGCCGAGGCTGATGACCGCGACGTCCGTCGTGCCGCCGCCGATGTCGACCACCATGCTGGCCGCCGTCTCGTGGACCGGGAGCCCGGCACCGATGGCGGCGGCCATCGGCTCCTCGACCATGTAGACCCGGCGGGCACCGCAGCGCGTCGCGGCGTCCTCGAGGGCCCGCCGCTCGACGCCGGTCACCTCGCTCGGCACGCAGAGGACCATCCGCGGCCGGACGAGACGGGACGTGCGCACCCGGTCGATGAACCAGCGCAGCATGCGCTCGGTCTCGTCGGCGTCGGACACGACGCCGTCGCGCAGGGGGCGGACGGCGCGGATGCTGCCCGGCGCGCGACCCAGCATCCCCTTGGCGCGGGCACCGGCCGCGACCAGGCGTCCGGTGCCGGTCTCGACCGCCACGACGGACGGCTCCTCGAGGACGACGCCCCGTCCGCGGACGTGGATCAGCGTGTTCGCCGTCCCGAGGTCGACCGCGAGGTCGCGTCCCAGGGGCGGCCAGGTGCTCATGGCCGGGATTGTGTCTCGCCCCGGCGGCAGGACCGAGCCCATCCGGCGAGTGTCGCCGGATGCGTGACCTGCGGGGCCAGAGGGACCTGTGGGGCTCTAGGCCCGCCGAGGGTCAGAGCCCGGGGAACCAGATGGCGACCTCGCGCGCGGCCGACTCCGGAGAGTCGGAGCCGTGCACGATGTTCTGCTGGACCTTCGTGCCCCAGTCGCGGCCGAGGTCGCCACGGATGGTGCCGGGGAGCGCCTCGGTGGGGTTGGTGGCACCGGCGAGGGCACGGAAGCCCTTGATGCAGTCCTGGCCCTCGATGACAACGGCGGCGACCGGTCCGGAGCTCATGAACTCGACGAGCGGCTCGTAGAACGGCTTTCCCTCGTGCTCGGCGTAGTGGGCGGCCAGCTGCTCGCGCGTCGGGGTGAGTACGGCGAGCCCGGCGAGGCAGTACCCCTTGGCCTCGATGCGGCGCAGCACCTCACCGGTGAGGCCACGGCGGAAGCCGTCGGGCTTGACGAGGACGAGAGAACGTTCCGAGGTCACCCGTCCACCCTATCGGCCGGGTCGGCCGCGCCCGTCGCGGCCTCCCGCTCGCGGCGGGCCATCTCCGCGTCGATCGAGGCGCCCTTGACGAGGCAGGTGACCCACAGGGCGAGGAAGAAGAGCCCGACGACGAGCATCATCGGCACGACGACCGCGCTGGCCAGGGTCAGCACCTGCACCGCCCAGCCGAGCGTCAGGCCGTACGGTCGACGCATCGAGCCGGCAGCCAGCACGCACAGCGCCGCGAGGCCGAACCCGACGACGAGGTAGGCCGTGCCTCGTCCCGGCTCGTCTGCGGCCGACGTCACGCCGCGGGCCACGAGCGCGCCGAGCAGGATGCACAGCGACTGGCCGCCCAGGACGGTGGCGAGCATGCGCCACGTGAACTTTCCGGTGGTGCCGTGCAGGCGGAGGGCGTTCATGGGTGTCGTCCTGTGTCGGTGATCGTCGGTGTCGTGGTCGGTGTCGTGGTCGGTGTCGTGGTCGGTGTCGTGGTCGGTGTCGTGGTCGGTGTCGTGGTCGATGTCGGGCGCTGAGGGAGCGGACGGAGCGGCTCAGTAGTCCTGGGCGGTGTCCCACGTGCGGATGACGGCGCGGGCCTCGGCGCCGCTCGCGCCGGTGGCCTCCGCGTAGAGGCTCATGGCGTCCTCCCGGCGGCCGGAGCGGACGAGCTCGCTGATGCGGGCCCGCGCCTCGTCGGTCAGACGGCCGTCGGTGAAGGAGGCCGCGGCATCGCGCACCCCCGGGCCCCGCCCGGGGACGAACCACTGGTCGATGGCTCGCCTGGCGTCCGTGAGCGGTGCCCCCGTCGCCTCCCGGTAGACCTTGATGGCGTTGACCCGGTGTCCCGCGCTGATCTGGCGGCTGACGGTGGCCCGCACCTCGTCGGTGAGGCCGACCACCTGGCGGTCCGGGTCGCGGCGTCCGACGACCCGCCCCCACAGCACGACGACGACCACGACGAGCGCGACGACGACCACGAGCTTGAAGAGGGGGTGCATGCGCCCAGCCTAGGTGGAGGGTCGCAGCGTCAGACGTCGGTGTGACCGAGCAGCATCCGCACCTCGCCGGCCGTGATGACCGAGCCGGTGGCGACGACTCCGCCGCCCATGCCCTCCTGCTCCGCGAGGGTCACGGCCTGCTCGAGGGCGTCGGGCAGCGACGGGACCACCGTGACCCGCGAGTCGCCGAAGAGCTCGCGCGCCAGCTCGCCGAGCCGCTCGGGGTCGAGGGCGCGCGGTGACGTGCTGCGCGACACGACGACATGGTCGAGCGCCGGCTCCAGCACCTCCAGCAGGCCGACGGCGTCCTTGTCGGCGACGATGCCGACGAGCCCGACGAGACGGGTGAAGGTGAACGACTCCTGCAGCGCTGCGACGAGGGAGCGCGCGCCGTGCGGGTTGTGCGCGGCGTCGACGAGGACGGTCGGCGAGCGACGGACCACCTCGAGACGACCGGGCGAGGTCATCGACGCGCAGGCGGTTCGCAGCACGTCGGTGTCGAGGGGCTGCGTCCCGCCGCCGAGGAACGCCTCGACCGCCGCGACGGCGGTGGCCAGGTTGCTCGCCTGGTGCGCACCGTACAGCGGCAGGAACAGGTCGGGGTGGTCACCGGCGAGGCCGCGCAGCGACACCTGCTGCCCGCCGACGGCGACCTCACGTTCGAGCACGCCGAAGTCGTTGCCCTCGAACACGATCCCTGAACCACCGACCTCCTCGACGCGGTCGAGGAGGACGCGCGCCACGTCCTCGTCCTGGACCCCGGACACCGTGAACGAGTCGGCCTTGATGATGCCGCTCTTCTCCTCCGCGATGGCGACGACGTCATCGCCGAGGATGTGGGTGTGGTCGAGGTCGACCGGTGTCACCACGGCGACCTGGCCGTCGACGACGTTCGTGGCGTCCCAGGACCCGCCCAGCCCCACCTCGATGACGGCGACGTCGACCGGCGCGTCGGCGAACGCGGCGTACGCGACGGCGACCAGCACCTCGAAGAAGTTCATCCGGCGCCCGCCGTCGGCGAGGGAGCGCGCGTCGACGATCTCGACGAGAGGCGCTACGTCGTCGTAGGCCGCGATGAACTTGTCGCGCGGGATCGGTTTGCCGGACAGCGTGATCCGCTCCCGGATGTCGTGCAGGTGCGGCGAGGTGAACCGCCCGGTCGACAGACCGGTCTCGCGCAGGATGGCGTCGATCATCCGGCTCGTCGACGTCTTGCCGTTGGTGCCGGTCAGGTGGATCGAGGGGTAGGCGCGCTGCGGGTCGCCGGCCAGCTCCATGACGGCACGGATCCGTTCGAGCGAGGGACCGATGTCGTTCTCGGGGGCACGGGCGAGGATCTCCTCCTCGATCTCGCGGACGCGCTTCATCTCCGCGAGGTTGCGCGCGGCCTCGATGGCCGCGGCGTCGGGCCGCCCGCCGCTCACGACGCGTCCTCCGTCCCGGACGGGTCCTCCACGGCGAGGTCGCGACCGTCGACCTCCGCGTCGGTGAGGTGGGCGACCTCGGCGCCGTCGGTGGTCGCTGCGGGTCTCGGCAGCGGGCGCGCCATCCAGACGCTCACCGGCATGTCCGACCCGCCGGCCTCCCGGTGCGTCTCGGTGAAGCCGTGACGCGCGTAGAAGCGCGCCGCGCCCTCGTTGCCCTCGATGTGCGACAGGACGATGCGATCGTGGCCACCCTCGACGGCCCGCTCGACGACGGCGTCGAGCAGCCGCGAGCCGATGCCGCGCCCGTGGTGGTCGGGGAGCACGTAGAGCTTCCACAGGACGAAGTCGTCGTCCTGTGGGCCGAAGGTGGCCACGCCGACGACGTCGTCGCCCTCCAAGGCGACGATGGTGCGGCCCTTGCGGATCGAGGCCGCGACGACGTCGGTCGTCCACCACTTGGCCAGGCCCATGGCGACGTACTCCGGGCCGACGAGCGGCTCGTAGGTCGCGAGCCACGTGCGGTGCCCGACCGACAGCACGCCGGACAGGTCGTCGCCGACCGCCGGGCGCACCACGATGCCCTCCACGTCCGGCATGCCCTCCACGTCCACGCGGCCCTGGCGGCCCTGGCCGAGGCCCTCGCCGCGACCACCGTGCGTGCCCGTGCCAGCCGCGATCATCGCTTCTCCACGACGATCGTCGCGGTGTGGTCGTCGCCGACCACGACCCGCGTGCCCACCCCGTCGGGCAGGGCGTGCTCCGGGCCCGCCGACGCGAACTGAACGGCGAGGGTCTCGCCGACGATGAGGTCACGGTGGTCGACGGTCGCCTCGAACACCTCGGGCGAGCCCTGGATCGTCAGGCTGATGCGGTCGCTGACGTGCAGCCCGGCGTCGCGCCGCGCCTGCTGCACGGCGCGGACGAGGTCGCGGGCCACGCCCTCGGTGGCGAGGGCCGGCGTCACCGCGGTGTCGAGCACGACGAACCCGCCGCCGGGCAGCATCGCCGTCGCCGCGCTGTCGGCGCCGTCACCGGACACCACGGTCTCGAGGGCGTACTCCCCCTCGACGAGCGCGAGGCCACCGGACGTCACGACGCCGTCGGGCGAGACGGACCAGTCACCGGACTTGCTGCCCCGGATGGCCGCCTGGACGTCCTTGCCGAGACGCGGGCCGGCGGCACGCGCGTTGACCGTGAGCCGCTGGGTCACGCCGAAGTCGGCCTCGCTCGCGGTGGCCAGGTCCACGAGCACCAGCTCCTTGACGTTGAGCTCGTCCTGCACGATGGAGCGGAACGGTTCGAGCGCCCCCGGCTCGGGCACGACGACGGTGAGGCCGCCGAGCGGCAGGCGTGCCCGCAGCTGGCGTGCCTTGCGCAGGCTCGACCCGACCGAGCAGACCTCCCGGGCCCGGTCCATGGCGAGGACGAGGTCGTGGTCGGCCGGCAGGTCGTCGACGAGCGGGTAGTCGGTCAGGTGCACCGACCGGCCGCCCGTGAGGCCACGCCAGATCTCCTCGGTGACCAGGGGCAGCAGCGGCGCGATGGCGCGCGTCACCGTCTCCAGGGCCGTGTAGAGCGTGTCGAAGGCCGCGAGGGACTCGTCGGTCTCGCCGCCCCAGAACCGGTCGCGCGAGCGCCGGATGTACCAGTTGGTCAGGACGTCGAGGAAGCCGCGCATGGTGTCGCAGGCCGCCGCGATCTCGTACGCGTCCAGCTGCTCGGTCATGTCGCCGACGAACTCGCGCAGCTTGGCGAGCAGGTAGCGGTCGAGCGCGTCGGTCGAGCCCGTCGACCACCTCGCCTCGTAGCCCTCGCCGCCGCGTGCCGTGTTGGCGTAGAGCGCGAAGAACGACCAGGCGTTCCACAGCGGGATCATCACCTGGCGGACCCCGTCGCGGATCCCCTGCTCGGTGACGACGAGGTTGCCGCCGCGCAGGATCGGGCTGCTCATGAGGAACCAGCGCATCGCGTCGGCACCGTCGCGGTCGAAGACCTCCGTGACGTCCGGGTAGTTGCGCAGCGACTTGCTCATCTTCTGCCCGTCGGAGCCGAGGACGATCCCGTGGCTGACGCACGACTTGAACGCGGGCCGGTCGAAGAGAGCCGTCGCGAGGATGTGCAGCGTGTAGAACCAGCCGCGCGTCTGCCCGATGTACTCGACGATGAAGTCGCCGGGGAAGTGGTGCTCGAACCACTCCGCGTTCTCGAACGGGTAGTGCACCTGCGCGAAGCTCATCGACCCGGAGTCGAACCAGACGTCGAAGACCTCCTCGACGCGGCGCATCGTCGACGTCCCGGTCGGGTCGTCGGGGTTGGGACGGGTCAGCGAGTCGATGAACGGGCGGTGCAGGTCGGTGACCGTGACGCCGAAGTCGCGCTCGAGCTCCTCGAAGGACCCGTAGACGTCGACGCGGGGGTACTCCGGGTTGTCCGACTTCCACACCGGGATCGGGCTGCCCCAGAAGCGGTTTCGTGAGATCGACCAGTCGCGGGCGTTGGCCAGCCACTTGCCGAACTGGCCGTCCTTGATGTGTGCGGGCGTCCACTCGATCTGCTGGTTGAGCTCGAGCATGCGCTCCTTGATCTTCGTGACCTCGACGAACCACGAGGACACCGCCATGTAGATGAGCGGCTGGCGGCAGCGCCAGCAGTGCGGGTAGCTGTGGTCGTAGGTCTCGCGACGCAGCAGCACCGTGCCGGGTGTGACCGAACCGGTGTCGCCCTCGCCGCGGGTGGCGGCCTTGAGGTGGTCGATGATGTGGGGGTTGGCGTCGAAGACGTGCATGCCCTCGTAGTCGGTGACCGGGTAGGTGAAGCGCGCCTCGGTGCTCACCGGGACGACCGGCGCGATGCCCTCGCGGTCGGTGACGAGCTTGTCCTCCTCACCGAAGGCGCCGGCGCTGTGGACCAGGCCCGTGCCGTCGGTCGTCGTGACGAAGTCGGCCTCGACGACCCGGTGTGCGCGCTCGTGGCCTTGGTAGTAGCTGAACGGCGGCGTGTACGTCCGGCCGAAGAGCTCGGATCCCTTGAGCCGCTGGACGATCCGCTGCTCGGCGTCCTCGCCCAGCTCGCGCTTGTAGGCAGCGAGCCGCGCTTCCGCGACGATGTAGCGCTCGGCGGTGCCGGTGACGTCGGACTCGACGACGACGTAGTCGATGTCGGGGTGGACCATGATCGCGAGGTTGGCCGGGAGGGTCCAGGGCGTCGTCGTCCACACGAGGGCGAGCTCGCCGGTCTCGAGGCGCAGGCCGACGGTCACGGCCGGGTCCTGACGCATCTTGTAGACGTCGTCGTCCATCCGCAGCTCGTGGTTGGACAGCGGGGTCTGGTCGTTCCAGCAGTAGGGCAGCACGCGGAAGCCCTCGTAGACCAGGCCCTTCTCCCACAGCTGCTTGAAGGCCCAGATGACCGACTCCATGTAGCCCGGCTCGAGCGTCTTGTAGTCGTTGTCGAAGTCGACCCAGCGGGCCTGGCGCGTCACGTAGTCGCGCCACTCCCCCGTGTACTTGAGCACCGAGGCACGGCACGCGTCGTTGAACGTGTCGATGCCGAGCTCGATGATGTCCTGCTTGGTCTTGAGGCCGAGCTGGCGCTGCGCCTCGAGCTCGGCGGGCAGGCCGTGGGTGTCCCAGCCGAACCGGCGCTCGACGCGGCGGCCGCGCATCGTCTGGTAGCGCGGGACGATGTCCTTGACGTAACCGGTCAGCAGGTGGCCGTAGTGCGGCAGGCCGTTGGCGAAGGGCGGCCCGTCGTAGAAGACGAACTCGTTGTCGCCGTCGGTGCCGGCGTCGCGGTTCTCCACCGAGGCGATGAAGGTGCCGTCCTCGTCCCAGTACCGGAGGACGCGCTCCTCGATCTCGGGGAAGCGCGGGTTCGACGGGACGCCGGTCGCGCGGGCGTCGTCGGGCGTCGGGGCGGACGTGGTGACCTTGGGGTAGGTCATGCTGCGGGCTCCTGGGTCGGCGGTCTCTCGGCTGGTCGTGTGCCGGGGACGACGTCACCGCCGCGGTACCACCCCGCTTGCCGCGCGGGCCCGGGGGCGCGCGACCGCTCGTTCCTGGCTGTGACGGGCCACCCGTCCGGTTCTACTGGGACGCCGCCGGCTCGCGGTGTCGGTTCTTCCGGAGGCTCGCCGCTGATGACGGCTCGAACGCCTGTGCCCGCCAGTCTAGCCTGTCGGCTGCCTCGCCCGCCCTGCACCGGCCCGGCCGGGGCCGTCTCGACCTCACGCGGGCCGCCCGGCGGGCCGTCCCCGGCGGCCGGCCGGCCGTTTGGCACTATGTGAGCCATGACGGAAGTGGAGACGACCGGTGCGTGGCTCAGCCGCGAGGACCTCGACAACGCACGTGAGCGGCTCCCGATGCTCTACGTCCACGCGGTCCCGGTCCGCGTCGACGACAAGGGACAGGTGACCCACCTGGGCCTGCTGCTGCGCGCCGACAGCGACGGCGGCATCGGCCAGGAGGTCGTCGGCGGGCGCGTCCTCTACCACGAGAAGGTGCGCGACGCGCTGCTGCGACACATCGAGAACGACCTCGGTCCCATGGCGCTGCCGCGGATCCCCTTGTCGCCGCAGCCGTTCACCGTCGCCGAGTTCTTCCCCACGCCCGGGGTCACGCCGTTCCACGACCCGCGCCAGCACGCCGTGTCGCTCGCGTTCGTCGTCGCTGTCATGGGCGACTGCCGGCCCCAGAAGGACGCCCTCGACCTGTCGTGGGTCACCCCGGACGAGGCCGTGACGATCTCGGTGTCGACCGACATGAGCAACTCGCACGGCGTCCTCGTGCGCCAGGCCCTGGCCCACGTGGGCCACCCCGTCTGAGCCGGGGCGCGAGCGCACGAGCCGGCGTCAGTGCTGGTGCTCGAGCAGCTCCTCCCGCTTGCTGCCGAGCACCGTCAGCGGCAGCAGGGTCTTGCCGGTCGGCCCGATCTCGATCTCGGTGCCCATCTGCGGGCAGACGCCGCAGTCGAAGCACGGCGTCCACCGGCAGTCGTCGACCTCGGTCTCGTCGAGGGCGTCCTGCCAGTCCTCCCAGAGCCAGTCCTTGTCGAGGCCGGAGTCGAGGTGGTCCCAGGGGAGCACCTCGGACTGGGCACGCTCGCGGGTCGTGTACCAGTCGACGTCGACGGGCAGCCCCTCGAGCGCCACCTCGGCAGCGCGCATCCAGCGCTCGTAGGAGAAGTGCTCCGACCAGCCGTCGAACCGGCCGCCGTCACGCCAGACCTGCTCGATGACCCGGCCGACGCGGCGGTCCCCGCGTGACAACAGCCCCTCGACGATGCCGGGCTGGCCGTCGTGGTAGCGGAACCCGATCGACGAGCCGTAGCGCCGGTCGGCGCGGATCGCCTCGCGCAGCTTGAGCAGGCGTGCGTCGGTGGCCTCGGCGCCGAGCTGGGCGGCCCACTGGAACGGGGTGTGCGGCTTGGGCACGAACCCGCCGATCGAGACCGTGCAGCGGATGTCGCGGCGGCCCGAGACCTGTCGGCCCGTCTCGATGACCTTCTTGGCGAGCTCGGCGATCTGCAGGACGTCCTCGTCGGTCTCGGTGGGCAGCCCGCACATGAAGTAGAGCTTGACCTGGCGCCAGCCCGCGCCGTACGCCGCGGCGACGGTCTTGATGAGGTCCTCCTCGGACACCATCTTGTTGATGACCTTGCGGATCCGCTCCGAGCCGCCCTCGGGGGCGAAGGTCAGGCCCGACCGGCGGCCGTTGCGGGTGAGCTCGTTGGCGAGGTCGATGTTGAAGGCGTCGACCCGGGTCGACGGCAGGGACAGGCCGGTCTGGGTGCCCTCGTAGCGGTCGGCCAGGCCCTTGGTGATGTCGGCGATCTCGGAGTGGTCGGCCGAGCTCAGCGACAGCAGGCCGACCTCCTCGAACCCCGTGGCGGCCAGGCCCCGCTCGACCATCTCACCGATGCCGGTGATCGACCGCTCGCGGACCGGGCGGGTGATCATGCCGGCCTGGCAGAACCGGCACCCGCGCGTGCACCCTCGGAAGATCTCGACCGACATCCGCTCGTGCACCGACTCGGCGAGCGGCACGAGCGGCTGCTTGGGGTACGGCCAGGCGTCGAGGTCCATGACGGTGTGCTTCGAGACGCGCCACGGCACGCCGTGCGCGTCGGCGGCCGGGGCGACGCGCTGGATGCGCCCGTCGGGCAGGTAGCTGACCTCGTAGAACGCCGGGACGTAGACCCCGCCGGTGCGGGCCAGGCGCAGCAGCACCTCGCGGCGCCCACCGGGGCGCCCCTGCGCCTTCCACTGCCCGACGATGTCCGTGATGGCGAGGACGGCCTCCTCGCCGTCGCCGATGACCGCGGCGTCGACGAACTCCGCGATGGGCTCGGGGTTGAACGCCGCGTGGCCCCCGGCGACGACGACGGGGTCGTCGTCACCGCGGTCGGCCGCGTGCAGCGGGATGCCGGCGAGGTCGAGCGCCGTCAGCATGTTCGTGTAGCCGAGCTCGGTGGAGAAGCTGAGGCCGAACAGGTCGAAGTCGCGCACCGAGCGGTGGCCGTCGACGGTGAACTGGGGCAGCTGGGCCGCCCGGAGCTGGGCCTCCATGTCGGGCCACACGGCGTAGGTCCGCTCGGCGAGCGCGTCGGGACGCTCGTTGAGGACCTCGTAGAGGATCATGACGCCCTGGTTCGGCACGCCGACCTCGTACGCGTCGGGGTACATCAGGGCCCAGCGGGTGGTCAGCTCCTCGCCGCCGGGGCCGTGCCCACCGACGTTCCAGTCCTTGACCGTGGAGTTGAGCTCACCACCGACGTACTGGATGGGCTTGTTGACCCGCTCCAGCAGGGGCTCGAGGGCGTTGAACAGGGACTCTCCGGGCATTGGTCCATGGTAAGCGGCCGGACGCGTCGGCCCGAATCGCGAGAGCGCTGCTCACGCGTCGGCGGCGTACATGGCGTCGAGCTCGGCGCGGTGCTTCTCGGTGACGATCTTGCGCCGCAGCTTCATGCTCGGGGTGAGGTCGCCCTCCTCGACTGTGAGGTCGTGGTCGAGGATGGTGAACTTCTTGATGGTCTCCCAGCGGTTGAGCCCGGCGTTGAGCCGGTCGACATAGCCCTGGACGAGCTCGCGCGCCTCGTCGGAGCCGGCGATCTCGGCGTAGGAGCGCCCGGCGAGCCCCTGCGTCGCCGCCCACGCGGTGATGGCGTCGGGGTCGAGCGTCACGAGCGCCGTGGCGTAGTTGTGCCCGGCGCCGTGGACGAGGAACTGGCTGACGAACGGGCACTCGCCCTTGATCTTCGCCTCGATCTCGGCCGGCGCGACGAACTTGCCGCCGGAGGTCTTGAACACGTCCTTCTTGCGGTCGGTCACGTAGAGGAAGCCGCGCTCGTCGATGCGGCCGATGTCGCCGGTGCGGAACCAGCCGTCCTCGCTGAGGACCGCCGCCGTGGCCTCGGGGTCGTTGTGGTACCCCCGCATGACGCCCGGCCCCTTGACGAGGATCTCGCCGTCCTCCTCGGCGATGCGCACCTCGGTCCCCGGCAGCGGCCAGCCCACCGAGCCGTAGCGGTACTGCCCGGGGTCCGGCGGGTTGACGGCCGTACCCGACGACGTCTCCGTCAGGCCGTAGCCCTCGCCGACGAGCAGGCCGACGGCACCGAACCACCGGGCGACGTCCGGGTCGAGGGGCGCCGAGCCGCTGATCATGAACCGGACCCGGCCGCCGAACCGCTCCTGCACCTTGGACAGGACGAGGCGGGTGGCCAGACGGTGCTGGGCGGCGAGCAGGGCCGGGGGCTGCTCCCCCACCTCGCGCAGGTCGCGCACCTTCGCACCCACGCCGAGCGCCCAGTCGATCAGGCGCTTCTTGACGCCGGTCTCCTGGCCGAGCATGAGCATGACCCGCCCGCGAGCCTTCTCGAAGATGCGGGGCGGACCGGCCATGAACGTCGGTCGGATGACCGCCATGTGCTCGACGATCTTGTCGATGCGGCCGTCGACCGCGGTGGGAAAGCCGATCTGCAGGCCGGTCGCCAGCAGCATCTTGCCGAACACGTGCGACAACGGCAGCCAGAGGAACTGGAGGTCGTCCTTCGTCAGTGTGCCGATGGCCTCGATGACGGCACCCTCGTACACGACGCTGTCCTGCGCGAGCCGCACCCCCTTGGGACGACCCGTCGTGCCGGACGTGTATATGACGACCGCCAGGTTGTCCGGGCCGAGCTGGTCGATGCGCGAGTCCACGAGGTCGGGCGTCGCCTCGAGCCACTCGGCGCCCCTCCGGGCCAGCTCGTCGGTCGTCATGACCCAGCCGTCGTCGCTGCCCGGTCCGGTGAGCGCGACGACCTGACGGACGTCGGGGATCTCGCTGCGCACCTGCCGGAGCTTGGCCACCTGGGCCTCGTCCTCGGCGAAGACGATCCCGCTGCCCGAGTCGGACAGGATGTAGGCGACGTCCTCGGCGATGGTCGTGGGGTACACCGTCGTCGTGGCGCCGCCGGCACAGATGACGGCGAGGTCGGCCAGGACCCACTCGACGCGGGTCGTCGACGCGATGGCGACGCGGTCCTCGAGCTGCACGCCGAGGCTGATGAGGCCGGCGGCCCACCGACGCACGACCTCGTCGGTCTCGCGCCACGTCAGGGTGCGGAGCATGGTGCTCTCCGGAGCGAAGAAGAGGTACGCCGGCGCGTCCGGGGAGTCGGCGACGCGGCGCCGGAACAGCTCGCCGACGTTCGGGGCCCGGTCGTCGAGCACCTCCTGTCGCACAGGCTGGTCGGCACGTGACATCAGCGGCATGGGGGCTCCTTCGTCGCCACGGCGGCCCGTCATCGGCGTCAGCGGGCCGTCGTCCTTGCCGGGATGATGTCAAGGAACCCCGGTCCAGTCACGCATCGGTGACCGAACGACACCGCACCGTGACCCGTGGGTAACCCCGGGCGAGGACCGGGGCCGGCGGGTCCGACGCGAGCGAGGCCTGCCCGCTGGGCGTCTGGCCCCACTCCCTACGACACTGCTCACTCTGGCTGAGCACTGACGTACGGGACGGGGGTGTGCTCCCGGAGAGTGGGTGCCCGCGTCGCTGCGACCCTGCTCACTCTGGCTGAGCACTGTCGTAGCGAGTGGGGGCACAGGGGCCGACGTCCTTGGCCCGACGTCAGCGCCGGGCGGTCGTCGACGCGACGTTGCCGACGATGCCGACCGCGACCCAGCTGGCGATCATGGAGGACCCGCCGTAGGAGACGAACGGCAACGGCAGGCCGGTCACCGGGGTCAGCCCGAGGTTCATGCCGATGTTCTCGAAGGACTGGACGCCGAACCAGACGGCCACACCGAGCACGACGAGCCGCCCGAAGGTGTCGGCCCGCCGTGCCACGAGGCAGGCCCGCACGACGATGAACCCGATGAGCAGCACCAGCCCGACCGCCCCGACGAAGCCCAGCTCCTCCCCCGCGACCGAGAAGACGAAGTCGGTCTCCTGGAACGGGACGAAGCCGGCCTGCGTCTGCCGGCCCTCGAAGAGGCCCTGGCCGGTGAGGCCCCCCGCCCCGATGGCGATCCGGACCTGGCGGGTCTGGTAGCCGATGCCCGATGGGTCGAGCGCCGGGTCGAGGAAGGCCCGGAGGCGGTTGCGCTGGTATCCGGCCAGGACGGGGGTGGTGAACGCTGCGACGACGGCCGCGGCGCCGGTCAGGGCCACTCCGGCGGTCCAGACGAACGGGGCCCCGGCCGCGGCGATGACGACGACGGCCATGGCCACGAGGACCAGTGCCGATCCGAGGTCCGGCTGGGCCAGGACGAGACCGACGGACACCCCTGCCACGAGCCAGGCGAGTGCGACGTCGCGATGCCGCTGGCGTCCCCCCGTGTCGCGACGGTCGGCCCGCTCCGCGAGGAGCATCGCGAGGGCGACGGCGAGAGCGACCTTGGCCAGCTCGGAGGGCTGGAGCGTGAAGCCTCCCGGCAGTCGGACCCAGGACCGTGACCCGTTGACCGTGGCCCCGAGGGGCGTCAGGACGGCCGCGAGGCCGACGATGCCCGTGAGGTACACGAGCGGAGCCAGCGCCCGCAGCACCCGGACGTCGACGCGGGTCACCCCGACCGCGGCCGCCGCCCCGAGACCTACCGCGACGAGCTGCTTGACCGCGAGGGCCGACCCGTGGTCCGCACGGGTCGCCGACCACACGAGGACGACACCGACGAGCGAGAGCCCGCCCGCGCCGATGAAGAGGCCGAGGTCCACGCCCAGCCATCCCGCCCGCCTCCGGCCGCCGGCCCGCGTCGGGCCGCCGGTCATCGGGACGCGGACCGGCGAGGTCAGGCGCGTCCCTGCGTCGGCAGTTCGGTGGGCCGCTGGGTGGGCACGATGGCCGACAGGACGGAGCGGCAGCGCTCGACATCGTTGCTCATCTGCTCGACGAGCGCGTCGATCGAGTCGAACTTCAGGGTCGGTCGCAGGTGCGACACCAGTTCGACGGCCACGCGCTCACCGTAGAGGTCGAGGTCGGTGCGGTCCAGGACATAGGCCTCGACGCGACGCTGCTGCCCGTCGAAGGTCGGGTTGGTGCCGATCGACACGGCTGCCGGCAGGGTGCGGTCGGGGTCTCGCGGGTCGAGGTCGAGGCGCAGCAGCCAGCCGGCGTAGACGCCGTCGGCCGGCACGAGACCCTCGTGGTCCTGGGACAGGTTGGCCGTCGGGTACCCGAGCTCGCGACCCCGGTGGTCGCCGTGGACCACCGTCCCGGTGACGCGGTGCGGCCGGCCGAGGATCTGGGCGGCGTGCTCGACGTTGCCGGCGAGCAGCTCGGCGCGCAGCTGGGTCGAGCTCCAGCGGGCCCCCGGCGACGAGGCGTCGGCCTGGGTCGTCTGGTGAGCCGCGCCGGTGTCGCCGATGTCCTCCAGGGCGATGACCTCGAACCCGTGCTCGGCGCCGAGCGAGCGGAGGGTCTGCACGTCCCCGGAGTTGCGCACCCCGAAGCGGGTGTCCTTGCCGACGACGACCGCGACCACGCCGAGCGCGTCGACGAACGTCGAGCGGACGAACTCCTCAGGGGTCTGCTGGGCGAAGGCCGGCGTGAACTCCAGCACCAGGGTGGCGCCGAGCCCGACCGACTCGAGGGCGTCGAGCCGCTGCCCGAGGGACATGACGGCAGCCGGGGCACGCTCCGGGTACAGCACGGCGATGGGGTGCGGGTCGAAGGTCACCGCGACCGGTGTGGCGTTCCGCTCGGCGGCCTCGCGTACAACACGCGTCAGGACCTCACGGTGCCCGCGGTGCACGCCGTCGAAGTTTCCCAGCGTGACGACCGTGGGCCCGAGGTCGCCCGGGATGTCGTCGAGTCCGAACCAGCGATGCACGGCGACCACTGTAGTGGCCGTCGTCGGGCTCCCCGCGTCGTGGTCGCGTACGCGCGTCAGACCCCTGCGGGCGCGGCGCCACCGCCCGCCGCCGCCGCAGGCCCCCCTGCTGGGGCGGGGACCTGGGCCACGGCGCCGGACCGGTCGGCCGCCGTGACGAAGACCACCCGCGAGCGGGCCAGCGGCCGGGTCTCGTCGAGGACGGCGACGAGGGTTCCGTCGGGGTCGATCGCGGCGACCGCGTCGGCACGCCTCGGCCCGCTGGGGATGCGCTGACCGTAGCCGAGGCTCGTCGCCTCGCGCGCGGTCACCTCGTGCACGGGCAGGGCGGCACGGGCGGCGTCCGCGACGGGCAGCAGGGGCAGCGCACCGGGAGCGCCTGCCTCGGCGAGCGCTTCGAGGTCGTCGAGGGTGTGCGCCGCAGACAGGTCGATGCCACCGACGCGGGTGCGGCGCAGCGCCGTCAGGTGGCCGCCGACGCCGAGCGCGGCACCGAGGTCGCGGGCCAGGGCCCGGACGTACGTCCCGGAGGACACGTCGACCTCGACCTCGACGTCGACGACGTCGATGGCAGGCCCGACCTCGGGGGCGGCCCGGCGCGGACGCACCGAGTCGACGTGGAAGCGGCTGACCGTGACGGGGCGTGCCGGCAGGTCGACCGCGTCGCCGCGGCGCACTCGGGCGTAGCTGCGCACACCGTCGACCTTGATCGCGCTGACCGCGCTCGGCACCTGCTCGATGTCACCGGTGAGCGCGGCGACGGCCTCCGGCAGGCCGTGTTCGACCGCGGCGAGGTCCTCGACGCCGAGCGCCTGGGTGGTCTCGCCCTCGGCGTCGTCGGTCACCGTCGCCATGCCGAGGCGGATCGTGGCCGTGTAGGTCTTGTCGCAGCCGACGAGGAACGTCAGCAGCTTGGTGCCGCGCTCGACGCCGAGGACCAGCACCCCCGTGGCCATGGGGTCGAGGGTGCCGGCGTGGCCGACGCGTCGCGTGCCCGCGAGCCGACGCACCCGGGCGACGACGTCGTGGCTGGTCCAGCCGGCCGGCTTGTCGACGACGAGCAGGCCGCCGGGACGTTCGCTCATCGCGCGTCCGCGTCCGCCCCTGCTTGGGCATCGAGGTCGGCATCGAGGTCGGCATCGAGCCGTTCGTCGAGGTCGGAGTCGTTCTCGCCGTCGGTCGGCTTGCGGTACGGGTCGGCGTCACCTGCGTACGAGGCGCCGGCCGCCACCCGGGCCAGCTCCGCGTCGCGGGCGCGGGTGCGGGCCAGCACGTCCTCGAGGTGCGCGGCGCCCTCCGGGAGGGCGTCGGCGATGAACTCGAGGGAGGGCGTCAGCCGGATGCCGATGCCCTTGCCGACGGCCGAGCGGATGCGACCGGTGTTGGCGGCGAGGACGTCGGCGGTGGCCTGGCGCTCCTCGTCCGTGCCGAACACGGTGTAGAAGACGCTGGCGTGCTGCAGGTCGCCGGTGACGCGGCAGTCCGTGATCGTCACGAACCCGAGCCGCTCGTCCTTCAACCGGAACTCGAGGTACTCCGCGACGATGACCTTGATCCGGTCGGCGACCTTCCGAGCGCGTGCGGGGTCGGCCATGGTGGTCTCCTTGTCCTCGATGCTGCTCCTGCAGCCGATGGTGCCGGGGTGCGGCGTCGCCGCAAGGGGCGACGATCCACCCTAACGGGCGGGCGGGGTCGCGCCACGGCCGGCGTGACGCGCCGGCGCCGGCCCCCCGGATGGGGGCCGGCGCCGGGTGCGACGACGGTGGTCGACGCGGTGGAGGGTCAGACGCGCGGCTTCTCGCGCATCTCGTAGGTGGCGATGAGGTCGCCGAGCTGCAGGTCGTTGAACGACCCGAGGTTGATACCGCACTCGTAGCCCTCGCGGACCTCGGTGACGTCGTCCTTGAAGCGCCGCAGACCGGAGATCTCGACGTTCTCGGAGACGACGACGCCCTCGCGGGTGATGCGGGCCTTGGAGCCGCGCTTGATCTCGCCGCTGCGCACGATGGATCCGGCGATGTTGCCGAACTTGCTCGAGCGGAAGATCTCGCGGATCTCCGCCGTGCCGAGCTCGACCTCCTCGAACTCCGGCTTGAGCATGCCCTTGAGCGCCGCCTCGACCTCCTCGATGGCCTGGTAGATCACCGAGTAGTAGCGGATCTCGACACCCTCGCGCTCGGCGTAGTCGGCGTTCTGCCCCTCGGCGCGAACGTTGTAGCCGATGATGATCGCGTTCGAGGCCATCGCGAGGTTGATGTTGTTCATCGTGATGGCGCCGACACCGCGGTCGATGATGCGCAGGTCGACCTCGTCGCCGACGTCGATCTTGAGCAGGGCGTCCTCGAGCGCCTCGACCGAGCCCGACACGTCACCCTTGAGGATGAGGTTGAGGGTCTCGACCTTGCCTGCTGCGAGGGCCTCGTTGAGGTCCTCGAGCGAGATGCGCTTGCGGGCCTTGGCGAGCACGGCCTGGCGGTCGGCCGCCTCACGACGCTCCGCGATCTGGCGGGCCGTGCGGTCGTCCGGCGCCACGACGAACGTGTCACCGGCGCGCGGCACCGAGCTGAGACCGAGCACCTGGACCGGACGCGAGGGGCCGGCCTCGTCGACGTTGTTGCCGTGCTCGTCGAGCATGGCGCGGACGCGGCCGTAGGCCGAGCCGGTGACGATGGAGTCACCGACGTGCAGCGTCCCGGTCTGGACGAGCACCGTCGCGGTCGCACCACGGCCACGGTCGAGGTTGGCCTCGATCGCGACGCCGCGGGCCTCCTTGTCCGGGTTGGCCCGGAGGTCGAGGGCGGCATCGGCGGTGAGCAGGACCGCGTCGAGCAGTCCGTCGATGTTCTGACCCTGGCGGGCCGAGACGTCGACGAACATCGTGTCGCCGCCGTACTCCTCGGCGATGAGGTTGTACTCGGTCAGCTGCTGACGCACCTTGGCCGGGTTGGCACCCTCGACGTCGATCTTGTTGACGGCGACGACGATCGGCACGTCCGCGGCCTGCATGTGGTTGAGCGCCTCGATGGTCTGCGGCATGACACCGTCGTCGGCAGCGACGACGAGGATCGCGATGTCGGTGACCTTCGCCCCACGGGCACGCATGGCGGTGAACGCCTCGTGACCCGGGGTGTCGATGAAGGTGATCGCGCGGTCGACGCCCTCGTGCTCACGGTGCACCTGGTAGGCACCGATGTGCTGGGTGATGCCACCGGCCTCGCCGGCCACGACGTCCTCGTTGCGGATGGCGTCGAGCAGGCGGGTCTTGCCGTGGTCGACGTGACCGACGACGGTGACGACCGGCGGGCGAGCCTCGAGGTCCTCGTCGTCCTCGCCCTCGATGCCGGTCTCGAGGTCGATGTTGAAGGAGTCGAAGAGCTCCTTCTCCTCCTCCTCCGGCGAGACGACCTGGACGTCGTAGCCCAGCTCGGCGCCGAGGAGCTTGAAGGTGTCCTCGTCGAGCGACTGCGTCGCCGTGGCCATCTCACCGAGGTGGAACAGGACGGTGACGAGCGATGCCGGGTTGGCGTTGATCTTGTCGGCGAAGTCGGTCAGCGACGAGCCCCGTCGGACGCGGATGACGGTCGAGCCGTCACCGCGCGGGACGGTGACGCCACCGATCGACGGCGCCTGCATCTGCTCGAACTCCTGGCGCTTGGCGCGCTTGGACTTGCGACCGCGGACCGGACGTCCGCCACCACGGCCGAAGGCACCGGCCGTCGAGCCGCGGCCGGCGCCGCCACCACGCGGACCACCGCCGAAGCCACCACGACCGCCACCGGCGGGGCCACCGGGACCACCACCGAAGCCGCCGCGACCGGCACCGGCGCCGGCACCCCCGGGGCCACCGCGGCCGGGACCACCGGCCGGACGCTGACCGGGACGGCCGACCGTGCTCCGCTCGGGCATCATGCCGGGCGTCGGACGGGCACCGCCGGGACGGGGCGCGCCCGGACGAGGCGCGCCACCGGGACGCGGCGCGGCCGGGGCGCCCGGACGCGGCCCGCCGGGGCGCGACTGCGGCCGGGGCATGCCCTGGCTCGAGCTGAACGGGTTGTTGCCCGGACGCGGACCGCCCTCACCGCCGGGACGCGGGGCACGGGTCTGGCCCATGCCCTGGCTCGGGGCGAACGGGTTGTTGCCCGGACGGGGCTGACCCGGACGGGGCGCGGGGCGCGGCGACGCGGGGACGCCACTGGTCTGCCGGCCGCCGTCACGCGAGGACTGCACCTGTCTCTTATACACATCTGACGCTGCCGACGACGGA
>NZ_JBPGXG010000016.1:0-47623 GCF_056755255.1 Monashia sp. HAY1-5C
CCCCCCCCCCCCCCCCCCCCCCCCCCCCCCCCCCTTTTCAAAGAAGAAACCGACATACTAGATGTAGCTCCGTCTCGTGGGCTCGGAGATGTGTATAAGAGACAGTCCCCCGGCCACGCGAACGGCCCCCTCCCGCTCCGGGAAGGGGGCCGTTCGCGTGCGGGCGCGACGTGGTCGGGTGTCCTCAGCGTCCGGGAGCGTCCGGACGCAGCCGGCGCAGCCGGCGCGTCAGGCGCGTCAGGCGCGTCAGGCGCGTCAGAGGATTCCGCGGGCGTGGAAGGCCGCCGTGACCGCCCTGGCGGCCGATGCCCCGTAGAGGCGCTGCGCGGCAGCGACGGTATCGAGCGCGGCGGCGCGGAAGGTGGTGTCGGGCGCGAAGGCGAACTGCGCCTCGACGATGAGCGTCGACGCCTTGGTGTCGCCGAGCGCGGCACGGATGTCCCAGAGGGCCCGCGACCAGATCTCGCCGTCCGCGTGCACCTCGCCGACGACGTCGGTGGGATACGTCTTCGTGCCGTCGAGGCGGCGCAGGCAGTGCGGGACCGTGCGCGTGTAGGAGACCGAGTCCCAGTCGGCGACGCACGCCTCGGGGGTCAGGGTCGGCGTCCCGGCGCGCCAGCTCGTCACGACGACGGCGAGGTAGTCGCCGAAGGCCTCGCCGATCGCGCCGGACTCGAGGGTCGTTCCGAAGCCGGGCACCTGGCCGTCCTGCACCGAGTGGCCGTACTCGTGCACGACGACCTCGGCGTCCTCGGCGTCGTCCACGCCGCCCTTGCCGACGGTGATGTTCGCCTTGTCCGGTCGGAAGAAGGAGTTGTCGCCGCCGTACTGGTCGACCCGCAGCTCGATCTGGCGCTGGTTGACCGGCCGTAGGGTCGAGCCGAAGCCCAGGTGCTGGAGGTACTCCTGGGCCGTGGTCACCCAGTAGTAGCCCATGACCTGCTCGAACTGGTCGACGTCACGGTGGTAGGCCGGGAAGGCCCCGCCCACCGACCGCGCGGCCGAGCCCGTCGAGCTCTTGACCCGCACGTACTGGCCGGTCAGCGTGCCCGAGCCGTCGAGGTGCGTCAGGGTGACGCGGTGGTAGGCCGGCGCGAGGGCCGCGTAGTCGGCGTCCTTGGCGTCGGTCAGCGACTCGTCGCCGAGCTCCTGGACCGGGTTGGGCAGGAAGACGGTGCCGGTGGCCGTGTGGTCCCAGGGGGTCGACGAGCCGGCGGCCGGCGCGGCGGTGGCGGCGACGGCCAGCGTGGCCGCGACGGCAACCGCCGCGGCGAGGTTTCGATGTGCCATCCCGACACTCTGCACCCGCAGCCCGACCGACGGGCGTGGTACGAGGTCACGAGTTGTCGTGTGGCCCCTCGGCCTGCGGGCGCGGGCTCCCCGGCGACGTAGGGTGGCGCCCGTGACGACCTCGACCACGCCCCACGCCGCCCCTGCCGACGTCGTCCGCGACCTCGTCCCCACCGGCGTGCTGCGGGCGTCGATCAACCTCGGGAACCCCGTGCTGGCGCAGGGCACCCCCACGCAGCCTCGCGGAGTCACCGTCGACCTCGCCCGCGAGGTCGCCGCGCGGCTCGGGGTCCCGCTCCGGCTGCTGTGCTTCGACGCGGCCCGGTTGTCCTTCGAGGCCATGGCCGACGGCCGCGCCGACCTCGGCTTCCTCGCCGTCGACCCGGCCCGCGCCACCCAGGTGGCCTTCACCCCGCCGTACGTCGTCATCGAGGGCGTCTACGTCGTGCCCGAGGCCTCGACCGTGCGCTCACCGGCCGACGTCGACCGTCCCGGATCCCGCGTCGGGGTCAAGGCCGGGTCGGCCTACGACCTGCACCTGTCGCGCACCCTCGAGCACGCCGAGGTCGTGCGCGGCGCGGAGGGGGTCGACGTCTTCGCCGCCGAGGGACTCGAGGCCGGTGCCGGCATCCGCGAACCGGCGACGGCGTGGGTCGCCGCCCACCCGGGCACCCGAGTCGTCGACGAGGCGTTCATGCAGATCCGGCAGGCCGTCGGGACGCCGGTGGGCCGCGGGGAGGCCGCGGAGCGGTACCTGCGCGACCTCGTCGAGGAGCTCAAGGCGGACGGGTTCGTCGCCGCGTCGCTGCGCCGGTCGGGCCAGACCGCGGCCGTCGCCCCGCCCGCCTGAGCCGTCAGCCGCCGAGCAGCCTCGGCGGTTCGACCCCGAGCGCCGCCATCTCGGCGTCGGTGAACAGGCGTGACCGGATGAGGAACCGCACGCCCTCGGGAGCCTCGACGCTGAAGCCGCTGCCGCGTCCGCGCACGACGTCGACGGTCAGGTGGGTGTGCCGCCAGTAGGCGTACTGCGACGCCGACATCCAGAAGGCCACCGGCTCGTCCAGGCCCTCGACAGCGAGGTCGGCGAGGTGCACGTCGGCCTCGCTCGTGAGGAACTCGCCGGCCGGGTAGCACATCGGCGAGCTGCCGTCGCAGCAGCCGCCGGACTGGTGGAACATCAGCGGTCCGTGGACCCCGGTGAGGCGGCGGAGCAGGTCCGCCGCCTCACCGGTCAGGTCGACCCGGCTGCGGGAAGCCGATGGCTCACCGGGTCGACCCGTCCCGACGGACGTGACCTCCGGCCCGTGGGAAGGCACGTCGCGGCCCCGTCAGAAGAAGCCGAGGGGGTCCGGGGAGTAGGACACGAGCAGGTTCTTCGTCTGCTGGTAGTGGTCGAGCATCATCTTGTGGTTCTCGCGGCCGATCCCCGACTGCTTGTAGCCACCGAACGCCGCGTGCGCCGGGTACTGGTGGTAGCAGTTCGTCCAGACCCGACCGGCCTTGATGCCTCGGCCCATCCGGTAGGCCCGGGCGCCGTCGCGCGTCCACACGCCGGCGCCCAGGCCGTAGAGCGTGTCGTTGCTGATCGCGAGCGCGTCGGCCTCGTCCTCGAAGCTCGTGAGGGAGACGACCGGGCCGAAGATCTCCTCCTGGAAGATCCGCATCGAGTTGCTGCCCTCGAAGACCGTCGGGGCGACGTAGTAGCCGTCGGCGAGGTCTCCGTCGAGCACGTTGCGCTCCCCACCGGTGAGGACCTTGGCGCCCTCCTGCCGGCCGATGTCGAGGTAGGACAGGATCTTCTCGAGCTGGTCGTTGCTCGCCTGGGCGCCCATCGTCGTGTCGGTGTCGAGCGGGTTGCCCTGCTTGATCTTCTCGACGCGCGCCACGGCGTCCGGGACGAAGTCGGAGTAGATCGAGCGTTGGACCAGCGCGCGCGAGGGGCAGGTGCAGACCTCGCCCTGGTTGAGCGCGAACATCGTGAACCCCTCGAGGGCCTTGTCGTAGAAGGCGTCCCGCTGCTGGGCGACGTCCTCGAAGAAGACGTTGGGGCTCTTGCCGCCGAGCTCGAGCGTGACCGGGATGATGTTCTGCGACGCGTACTGCATGATGAGCCGCCCGGTCGTCGTCTCGCCGGTGAAGGCGATCTTGGCGATCCGCGGCGACGAGGCCAGGGGCTTGCCCGCCTCGACACCGAAGCCGTTGACGACGTTGACGACGCCCGCGGGCAGCAGGTCGCCGATGAGCTCGACGACCTTGAGGATCGACCACGGCGTCTGCTCGGCCGGCTTGAGCACGACGGCGTTCCCGGCGGCGAGTGCCGGCGCGAGCTTCCAGACGGCCATGAGGATCGGGAAGTTCCACGGGATGATCTGGCCGACGACGCCGAGCGGCTCGTGGAAGTGGTAGGCGACCGTGTCGGCATCGATTTCGCTGCTCGAACCCTCCTGTCCGCGAAGGACGCCCGCAAAGTAGCGGAAGTGGTCGACGGCGAGGGGCAGGTCCGCGGCGAGCGTCTCCCGGACGGCCTTGCCGTTCTCCCACGTCTCGGCGACGGCGAGCATCTCGAGGTTCTCCTCGAGGCGGTCGGCGATGCGGTTGAGAACGAGCGACCGTTCGCCGAGGCTCGTGCGGCCCCACGCCGGCGCGGCTGCGTGGGCGGCGTCGAGGGCCGCCTCGATGTCCTCCTCGGTGCCCCGGGCGATCTCGCAGAACGGCTTGCCGTTGACCGGCGAGATGTTCTCGAACCAGAGGCCCTTCTTCGGCTCGACCCAGTTGCCGCCGATGAAGTGGCCGTACCGGTCCTGGAGCGAGACGAGCGAGTCGGCCGCTCCCGGGGGTGCATAGATGGTCATGTCGTTCTCCCAACGTCCTTGGTGGCGGCCCCGAAAACGGGGTCGTCAGGACGTTAGGCAACCGGACGTTGCATCCACGTTGCGTGTCGAGAAGGGTGCTCGCGGCCGACGGCGGGCCCGACGGGTCCTCGTCTCAGGTGCCGAGCTCGCGGTCGAGGCGGTCGAGCTGGTTCCGGACGAGCGGCAGCAGCGGCGAGGAGGGACCGAGGAGCCTGGCCTGGGCCTGCCACATCTCGTAGTCGTCGGCACCGGACGCGGACCGCGTCCACGCCGACATGAGGTCGGTGCGGCCGCTCGCGAGGACGGCCCGGCGCAGGTCGCCCTCGATGCTCTCACGCAGCCGGACCACCCCGGGCGCGACCGACCGTGGCAGCAGCGCGCCCCGGTAGGCCCGCATGGCACTGGCGAGGTCCCCCGCGGCCAGGTGCGCCTCGATACCGAGCCAGTCGCCCGACAGCTCCGCGACGACCCGGTAGGGCCGCGACGCGAGCAGGTCGTCGCCGAGCAGCGCCCGCAGCCGGCCCATCTCGACCCGCAGCGTCGAGGCGCTGCTGTCCTCCTCGTAGAGCAGCACCGCGAGCTCGTCGCCGGACAGGCCACGGGCCGCCGATGCGAGCAGCAGGAGGATCTCGCTGTGTCGTGGGCTGAGCCGCAGCGTCCGACGGTGACCGCGACCGTCGTCGACGGTGAGCAGGGCGTCGTTGCGTCCGAGGGCCTCGAGCAGCACCGACAGCCGGCCCGGGGTGGCCGGCACCGAGGTGTATCGCGCCCCGACGAGCAGCTCGCGAGCCAGCTCGGACTCGGCCATCCGCGCTGCGGCCCGGACCATGGCCAGCGTCTGCGGCGCGACGATGTCGTCGCCGCCGGTGATGTCGAGGACCCCGAGGACGCTCTGGTCGCTGGGGTCGTGGATCGTCGTCGCCGCGCAGCTCCAGCGCTGGACCGAGCGGCGGAAGTGCTCGGCACCGATGACGTTGACGGGTCGGTCGAGCCGAAGCGCGACGCCCGGCGCGTTGGTGCCGGCCATCCGCTCGTCCCAGTTGCTGCCCTCGACGAAGCCGATGCTCTCGGCGCGGCGCAGCGTGCTCGGCGACCCGCACACCCAGAGCAGCTGGCCCGAGGCGTCGGCCACGGCGATGACCGCGTCGCAGTCGCGCGCCGCCTGGCCGAGCACGTCGTCGAGAAGGGGAAAGACCCGCGCGAGGGGGTGGGCCTCGCGATGGTCGCGCAGGGCGTCGGCCGGCAGCGTGATCGGGGCGTCGACCGCGTCGACGTGGACCCCGGCCGCCGCGGACCGGACCCAGGAGTCGGCGACGTGCGCGCGGACTCCCGAACCCTCGCTCTCGTCGCCCATGGGCCGATTGTGCCCAGCGATCCGGGTCGGTGACAGGGTTTGGCCGCAGGCCGGTGGGTAGGGGTCGGCGAAAGGGTGGTCAACGGCGCGGAACAGGCGCACCATGAAGGAGTCCGCCCAATGGATCGCCAGCAGCAGCCGAGGAGCGACCAATGTCACGACGAGCCCCATTCGTGCCCGACGGAGTGCCAGTACTGTCCCGCGGTCGTCACCGCAACCCCCGCAAGGGCGCCTGCTTCATGGAGATGGCCTCGTTCCTGGCCGGCGAGCGGTGGAGCGACCACCCCGCCTGCACCCATCCCGTGCTCGCGACCCTGGCTCGCTGCGTCAACGACATGCTCGACGAGCCCAACCGGCAGCGCCTGGTGACCATGGTCCCCGAGGTCGTCGGCCTCAACCCGAGCGACCCCCGCGCGACGACGGCGATCGTCCTCAGCACCGCCCGCGCGGCCCTGCCGGTGGCCGCCGAGGAGCGCCAGAACGCGATGGCCATCGCCATCCTCAACGCCGAGGGCATCCTCGCCGAGCAGGACGGTCGTGAGCCCGGACGCCTCTCCGCCGCCTCGCGGGCCGCGCTCACGGCGGCGCCCGCCGCCGAGCGCTGGGCACGGATCAACCTGGCCCGCATGGGCTTCAACTCGGCTGCGCTGCGCCCGTCGAACGCGGCGAGGATCGTCGCCCTCGGCGTCGACGGCGTGGCTCGGGCCTGCATCGACGACCCGGAGGACCGGCTCGTGCAGATGCTGCGCACCGGCATCGACGCGGCGAAGGCGTTCGTCCCCGTGACGACCCCCACCGTCACCGTGCCGTGGACCCAGCCCGCCCCGACCCCCGCACCGGCCGCCGACCCGGCGGTGCGTCGCTCCGTCACCCCGGCCTGAGAGGACCCCACCACACGTCAGCGCCGGTCCGCACGCCCGCCCTGGCGGTCCGGGGCAGACCCGGCCGACCCGAACGCTCCCGGGTCCGGTTCCGGTGGTCCCGCCAGACACGACACGGCCGCGTCCCCGAGGTGGGGACGCGGCCGTGTCGTGCGACTCCGGCTCGCCGTCGACGGTCAGCGGGTCTCGCGGAAGTCCACGTGCTCCCCGGCGACCGGGTCGAACTTGCGCAGCACGAGGCGGTCGGGGGTGGTGCGTCGGTTCTTGCGCGTCACGTAGCTGTAGCCGGTGCCCGCCGTCGAGCGGAGGGTGACGACGGGGCGAAGGTCGGTGCGCTTGGCCAATGGTGCTCCTCGGACGGTCGCTCCGCGGAGGTCGCGAAGCCACTCATGAGAACCGTTCTCGCCTCGTCGGCATTCCCTCCGCACCCGACGTCGCTGCCGTGCGCCGCTCGGCGCCGCCCCGGCGCGACCTCGGGCCCGCCGGGGCGACCGCCGGGTCAGCCGAGGCCGGCCTTCTGCAGGAACTCCGTCGCCACGTCCTCGGCGTCCTTCTTGTCGATGACGACCTCCTTGACGAGGCCGGCCAGCGTCGCCGTGTCGAGCTTGGCCGACACGGCGTTGAGCGTCGAGGAGATGGTGTCGTTGACCTTGGACTTGGTGATGAGCGGGACGACGTTCTGCGCCGCGAAGAACGACTTGGGGTCCTCGAGCGCGACGAAGCCGTTGGCCGGGACGTTCGGGTCGGTGGTGAACAGGTTGGCCGCCTGGATCTGGCCGTTCTTCAGGGCCTGGACCGTGAGCGGGCCACCCGCGTCGAGCGGCTTGAACTCCTTGAAGGTCAGGCCGTACACCTTCTTGAGGCCGGGCACCCCCGACTCGCGGGTCTTCCACTCGGGCGGCCCCCCGAGGACGAGGTCCTTGGCGACGGGCGCCAGGTCGGCGATGGTCTTGAGGTTGTACTTCGTCGCGGTGTCCTTCGTGACCACCACGGCGTCCTTGTCCTCGGCCGCCGACTTGTCGAGCACCTGCAGGCCCGACGGGAGGGCGGCCTTGAGCTCGTCGTAGACGGCCTGGGAGTCGGTCGCCTTGGCGGACTTGTCGAAGTACTGGTCGAGGACCCCGGTGTACTCGGGGACGAGGTCGATCGAGCCGTCTTGCAGCGCAGGGATGTACGTCTCGCGGCTACCGATGTTGGGTTTGGTCGAGGTCTTCACCCCCTTGGCCTCGAGGGCCTTGGCGTAGATGTCCATGAGGAGCTCGGACTCGGGGAAGTTGGCCGAGCCCACGACGATCGTGCCGCTCGGGGCCGCCGAGCCGGCGTTGGTGGGCTGGTCGAGGGGGCTGCCGCCACCGCCCGAGCCGCACGCCGCGAGACCGGCCAGAGCCAGCGCGGAGACCGACGTGAGAACCGTCTTGCTGTGCTTCATACTCATCTCTTTCCTGTGGACGCTGGCCAGGGGATCAGTTGACCGTGCCGACCGTGACGGTAGTCGTCGTGACTGACTCTGTGGTCGACCGGACCTCGGGACGGCCGCGTCGGGTGCGGAACCGGCCGGTGATCCCGCGCGAGACGGCGAGCCGCTGGGCGATGGACGCGACGAGGTCGATGGCGAGGGCCAGGGCGGCGACGAGCACGGCCCCGGAGGCCATCTGGGCGTAGTCGCGGACCGCGAGCCCGTCGATGAGGAAACGGCCGAGCCCGCCGAGGCCCACCGTCGCGGCGATGGTCGCGGTGGCCACGACCTGCAGCAGTGCCGAGCGCACGCCGGAGAAGATCAGCGGGAGCGCGCACGGCACCTCGACCTTGAACAGCACCTGCCAGCCACGCATCCCCATCCCCCGCGCGGCGTCCCGGGCCGCGGGGTCGACCTCGTCGATGCCCGCGTACGTGCCCGCGAGGATGGGCGGGATGGCGAGCACGACGAGGACGATGAGGCTCGGCAGCAGGAACGCGAGGTCGCCGGTGAGGTTGGGACCCAGCCACAGGACGATGAAGAAGAGCAGGCCCAGGGTCGGGATGGCGCGCGCGAAACCCGAGATGTTGACCACAGCGAACTTCCCTCGCCCGGTGTGGCCCACCCACATCCCGGCGGGGACGGCGACGACGGCCGCGATGCCCGTCGCGAGGAGCACGTACTCGATGTGCTCGAGGAGCCGCTGCACGATGTCCTCGCGGTTGGTCGGGTCGGTGAGCCAGCCGATGATGTCGGCGATCATGAGGCGGTCCTCGCTCGGGCCCAGGGCGTGAGCAGCCGGGTGACGACGACGATGATGACGTCGAAGACCAGCGACAGCACTCCACAGGCGATGATGCCCGTCACGATGGGGGCGAAGAAGTCACGGTTGAACCCGTCGGTGAAGAGCGAGCCGAGCTGCTGCACGCCGATGATGGCGGCGACGCTGACGATGCTGACGTTGCTGACGGCGGCCACCCGCAGACCGGCGGAGATGACCGGGACGGCCAGCGGCAGCTCGACCCCGAGCAGCCGCCGCACAGGTCGGTACCCCATGGCGTTGGCGGCGAGCCGGACGTCGTCGGGGATCGCAGCGAGGCCGTCGGCGACGGTTCGGACGAGCAGGGCCACGGTGTAGACCGTCATGGCGACGAGGACGTTGGTGGGGTCGAGGATCTGCGTGTGCAGGATGCCGGGAAGCAGGATGAAGACGGCCAGCGACGGCAGCGTGTACAGCAACCCGGTGCCGATGATGAGGGGCGGGTAGGCCCACGAGAAGCGACGGGCCGTCCAGCCCAGGGGCAGTGCGATGAGCAGGCCCAGCAGGAGGGGGAGCCCGGCGAGGTAGGCGTGGGTGACGAGCAGTCCCCACACGTCGTCGAGGTGCGAGGTGAACCAGTCCATCAGACGACCTTCGTCTCCGCGGCTGCGGCCGAGTCGACGCCCGGCTCGACTCCCGGCTCGACTCCCGGCTCGACGCCCGGCTCGACACCCTCGGTCTCGGCGTCCCGGGCCCGCTGACCGGCGGCGCTCACCTCGATGGGCTCGATGAGGTCCCGGGCACGCACGGTGCCCACGAAGGCGCCGTCGGGCCCGACGACGACGCCTCGGCCGGAGGGCGCCGACAGGGCCGCGTCGAGGGCCTGCCGGAGCGACCCCTCGGTCGAGGCCACCGTGCCGCCGCGATGAAGGGCCTCCCGCGTGACCGGACCGTCGAGCCGCTCCGGCTCGACCCACCCCAGCGGGTGGTCCTCGTCGTCGAGGACGAGGACCCAGGGGTCGGCCGTGACGGCCCGGGCGTCGGCCGCGGGCGCGCCGAGCCGGACCGTCGGCTCCGCCCTGGTCGGAAAGGTCGCGGTGCGGAAGCCGAGGGTGCGGTAGCCGCGGTCGCGCCCGACGAAGTCGGCCACGAAGTCGTCGACCGGCCGGGACAGCAGCTCCTCGGGGGCCGCGAGCTGGGCGAGCGTGCCCCCGACCCGGAGCACGGCCACCTGGTCGCCGAGCTTGATCGCCTCGTCGATGTCGTGGGTGACGAAGACGATCGTCTTGCCGAGCTCGTCCTGCAGCCGCAGGAACTCCTCCTGGAGCTGGTCCCGCACGACGGGGTCGACCGCGCTGAACGGCTCGTCCATGAGCATGACCGGCGGGTCGGCCGCGAGGGCGCGCGCGACGCCGACGCGCTGCTGCTGGCCTCCCGAGAGCTGCGAGGGGAACCGCTTGGCGAACGACTGGGGCAGCCCGACCCGCTCCATCAGCTCGAGGGCCCGGCTCGTCGCCCTGTCGCGGTCCCACCCGAGCAGGAGGGGCACGGTCGCGATGTTGGCCACGATGGTGCGGTGCGGGAAGAGTCCGGCGTGCTGGATCACGTAGCCGATGCCCCGGCGCAGCTCGGCGCTGTCGATGGTGGCAGTGTCGCGGTCGTCGACGAGGATGCGGCCACCGGTCGGCTCGATCATCCGGTTGATCATCCGCAGCGACGTGGTCTTGCCACACCCGGACGGCCCGACGAGCACGGTGATCTTGCCGGTGGGGGCCGTCAGGCTGAGCTCGTCGACCGCGACGGTGCCGTCGGGGTACTGCTTCGTAACTGACTCGAACCGGATCATCGGCTCGTCACCTCATTCGTGTGGGGGGTCGGGAACAGGGTTCGCGCGATCGTTCGAGCCTCCGCGGCGACGGCGACGCCGACGTCACGGCTCCGTTGCGGGTCCAGACGGTAGGAGGGCCCGACGACGTTGAGCGCCCCCGCGACGCCGCCCAGCCACGCGATGGGGGCGGCGATGGCCGTGACGTCCTCCTCGACCTTGGAACGCACCACCACATACCCGCATTCCGGCGTGCGGCCCTGCAGGGCCGCACCGATGGCCGTGCCGTCGACCGGCACGGTGCGTCCGACCCAGCCGGCGTGGCGGATCGAGAACGTCCCCTCGGCCATCGCGATGTACACCGCCTCGTCAGGTCGCCCGGCGATGCCGAGGTACGCGGACTCGCCGCATCGGGCGATGAGCCGCTGCAGGGCCGGCTGGGCGGCCTTGACCATCTGGTTGCGGCCGAGGGCGACCGCCCCGAACCGGAACGCGAGGGATCCGGGGTGGAAGTCGCCGTCCTCGTCGCGGCTGACGAAGTCGAGGACCTCGAGCGTGCGCAGCAGGCGCAGGGCCGTCGTCGGGGACAGCCCCACGGCCTTGGCGCACTCCGACAGGCTCGTGGGCGCCGTCTCGCAGACGTGTGCGAGGAGACCGAGCGCGCGCTCGACGGAACGGGTGGCGGCGGCGCCGGGGGCGGGCGTCGACACCGGCTCAGAGGCGGGCGACGAACGACCCACGGACCGGGACGCGGATCGCGGCGTCGGTGGGGGTGGTGGACGTGTCATGGGTGACACCTCGTCGGTGATCGAGCGAGAGGCAACGAGTGCCGTTTTCATTCTGCGGCAGCCCTTTGCTGCCCAGTGGCAGTCTGGCACACTGCGGACACAGCGGGACACCCTGTTGCCCGAGAAAATCTCCGGCCGTCATCCGAGGACCGCACATGACCATCACCCTGACCGGGCAGCAGCTGACGATCGCCGCCATCGAGGCGCTGGGCCGGCGGGCGGACCTCGCGGTCGACCCCGAGGCGGCCTCCCGGGTCGACCGGGCCGCCCGTGCCGCCCACGAGGTGGCCCTGGTGCGGCCCGTGTACGGCAGGACGTCGGGGGTCGGCGCCAACCGCGACCGGGCGAGCACGTCGCCGAGACCGGGGCACGCCCTGCTGCGCAGCCACGGTGCAGGCTGGGGCGGGCCGTTCCCGCCCGCGACCGTGCGCAGCGCCCTCGCGATCCGCGTCAACCAGCTGCTCGCCGGGACCTCCGGCGCCAGCGGGTCGCTCCTTCGGGCGCTCGTGGAGACCACGAGGGCCGAGGACGGACGGCTTCCCGTCGTGCACCGGCGCGGCGCCATCGGCACCGGCGACCTCACCGCGCTGGCGGAGGTCGGTCTCACCCTGCTCGGCGAGCGCCCCACCGCCGACGGGACCCTGCTCGCCCCCGCGCCCCTGGACGAGTCCGACGCGCTGCCCCTGATGTCGAGCAGCGCCTTCACCCTGGCCGAGGCTGCCCTCGGCTGCGGCCGGCTCGCCCGGCTCGCCGACGTCGCCATGGCTGTGTGCGCCCTGTCGTTCGTCGCGCTGCGCGGCAACCTCGAGGCCTTCGGGCCGGCTGTGCCGAAGGTCACCCCGTTCCCGGGCGCCGTCACCGCGGCCGCCACCGTCACCCGGCTCGTGCACGGCAGCACCGTCGAGCCGGCCCAGCTGCAGGACTTCTTCGGGCTGCGCACCTTCCCGCAGGTGCACGGCCCGCTCCTCGACGAGATCGACGACCTGCGCCGCGTCGTCGAGGCACTCGTCAACAGCGGCAGCGAGAACCCCGCGGTCCTGACGGACGACGACCCGCCCGGCGTCGCGCACCACGGCGGCTTCCACCAGGCCTACCTGGCCCTCGCCGTCGACTCGACCCTGCTGGCCCTCGTCGGCTCGGCGCACACGAGCGCGTCTCGCATCTCCCATCTGCTGACCGACCCTGCGAGCGGTCTGCCCCGGTTCCTCGCCGGTCCGGAGGTGGGTTCCTCCGGCCTGCTCATCCTGGAGTACGGCGCCGCCTCGGCCATGGCGCTCATCCGGGAGGCCGCGTCGGCGGCGCGCTCGATCCAGTGGGTCTCGGTCTCCGCCGGGGTCGAGGACGGTGCGAGCCACGCCTCGGTGTCGTCGGCCCGCCTCACCGAGGCCGCCGAGGCCTACCGGCAGATCATCGCCCTCGAGCTCGTCACCGTTGTCCGCGCGCTCGTCCTGGGCGGGAGACGGGTCGCCGGCGAGCTGTCCGAGCTGATGGCCCGGTGCGGGCACCTCGCAGGAGAGCCGGACGACCACGACCTTGCGCCCGCGGTGGCGGCTGCGGTCGACATCGTCGACGAGTGGGTCGCCGCGGACCCGCTGGGGCCCGCCTGACCTGGGAGGCTCAGCGGCGGGGGGCTCGGGCGCCCTTCCGGGACAGCCGGATCGGAGGCGTCACGCCTGCCTCAGAGGTCGAGGGTGACGCCGCCGGAGTGGACGACCTGGGCGACGACGGCGCCCTCGGGCCCACTCGCCGGCTCCTCGTCGTGGCCCAGCTCCGCGGCGAACGTCGCGGTGACGATGCCGGTGACGAGGCGCGTCCACAGGGGCCAGCGCACGAGCATCGCGTGGTCGCCCCGCTCGACGCGCACGAGGGAGGCGTCGAGACCCTCGGCCTGCATGGACTCGACGAGGCGCCGGGAACGGCTCAGGCCGCACACGACGTCCCGGTCCCCGTGGACGACGACGGTGCGCTGAGCGGGGCCGGGGCGCGGGTCACCGGGCTCGATCCACGGCGCGAGACCCACGACGAGGCGCACCCCGGGCTCGGTGCCGACGTGCAAGGCGGTGCGACCGCCCATCGAGTGACCGACGAGCGCGATCGACGCGTCGGGGTACGTCTCGCGCAGCCGACCCAGGGCCCAGCGGGCATCGAGCACCGGCATGGCGTCGTCGCCGTTCCACCCCCGAACCCGGAACCGCAGCCGTGCCACGGCGACCGGCCCGGGCACCTTGCGGGCCAGCGCTCGCGCGAACGGCACGAGCCGGGCGACGTTGTGCGACCACGGCCGGTTCGGCTCGAACCCCCCGATGGCGCCGCCGTGCAGGACGAGGACGACGACGCGGGCGTGGGCGGGCCGGGCGTGCCAGACGAGGGTCGCCGGCGGGAGACCGTCGTCCGTGGGCGGGCCGACGACGCGCGACGGCCCCTCGAGCGTCCTGCTCACACGGGCGTCCGGTGGAAGTTCTGGAAGGAGCGGCTGGCGGTCGGACCGCGCTGACCTTGGTAGTGCGAGCCGTACTTCGCTGAGCCGTAAGGGTTCTCGCTCGGGCTGCTGAGCCGGAAGAAGCACAGCTGGCCGATCTTCATGCCCGGGTAGAGCATGATCGGCAGCGTCGCGACGTTCGACAGCTCGAGCGTCACGTGGCCGGAGAACCCGGGATCCACGAAGCCCGCGGTGGCATGCGTCAGGAGGCCGAGGCGGCCGAGGGAGCTCTTGCCCTCGACGCGGGCGGCGAGGTCGTCGGGCAGCGACACGGCCTCCAGCGTCGAACCGAGGACGAACTCCCCCGGGTGCAGGACGAAGCCGTCCTCGTCCGGACCGACCTCGACCAGACGCGTCAGCTCCGGCTGCTCGGCCGCCGGGTCGATGTAGGGGTACTTGTGGTTGTCGAAGAGCCGGAAGAACTTGTCGAGCCGGACGTCGACGCTCGAGGGCTGGACCATGTTCTCGTCCCACGGGTCGAGCACGACACGACCGGCGTCGACCTCGCCCCGGATGTCCTTGTCGGAGAGCAGCACGGGTCGAGGCTACCGTGCAGGCGGCGTCGGCCCGCGGACCGCTCGCGAGGCCCGCCGGATCCGGTCCGAACGGTCGGTCGCTCCAGGCGCGTGCGGTACCCGGGCTCGCCTACCGTTGGGTCATGACGGAGCAGCCGAGGGACGAGGCGGGGACGCGCGAGCTCGTGGCCGAGTTCCGGCAGCTCGTCCGGCGGCTGCTCGAGCAGCTGCCCGACGACGCCGGCGGGCCACGGCTCGTCGACGTGCTCGAGGCCCACCTCGGGGTGTCACCGCAGGGCCTGGCCGTCGTGTCGGAGCCGGTCATGCCGCACCGGCTCGTCGACGCCGACATCGCCCTGGACGAGGTGTCGGGGACCGACCCGGGGCGCAGCGTCGTCGGGATCGCCGGTGACGCCCGGCACCACATGTCCCTCGGCGACCTCGTCCAGAGCATCCACGGGATGGGCCTTCCAGTGGGGCAGGTCGACTACGGCCGCATGCCCACCGGCCCCGGCAAGGAGGACCACCGGCAGGTCGTCACCTCGGGCATCAGGATGTTCCGGTTCGAGGGCGAGCCGGTGGCCGTGCGCCAGCAGGGCATGAACCGGCAGTTCGGCCGTGAGGCGGGCAGCATCGAGGTCATGTCGCGCGACCGCGACACCTCCGACCGGCTCATGGCGCGGGTCCAGGAGCTCATGGACGCCCGCAGCATCCTCCGCGGCCAGGTGCTGACGTTCGGCGGCGACCCCTACGGCCCGGGGATGGCCGGGGTGACGTTCGTGGCGCGCCCGACCGTCGACGCCGCGGCGGTCATCCTGCCCGACGGGCTGCTCGACCGTGTGGCGCACCACGTCATCGGGATGGGTGAGCACCGTGAGCGCCTGCGGGCCCACGGCCAGCACCTCAAGCGCGGGGTGTTGCTCTACGGGCCCCCGGGTACCGGCAAGACGCACACGGTGCGCTACCTGCTGTCGGCGACTCCCGGTACGACGGCGGTGCTGCTGAGCGGCGGCTCCCTGCGCTTCATCCACGACGCCGCGAAGGTCGCGCGGGCGCACCAGCCGGCCGTCGTCGTCCTCGAGGACTGCGACCTCGTGGCCGAGGACCGCTCGTTCGCACCGATGGGAGCCTCCCCGCTGCTCTTCGAGGTGCTGGACGCGCTCGACGGGCTCGATGCCGACGCCGACGTCGCGTTCGTCCTGACGACCAACCGCGTCGAGGACCTCGAGGTGGCGCTCGCGCAGCGTCCGGGCCGGGTCGACCTCGCGGCCGAGATCCCGCTGCCCGACCGCGACGGCCGCCGCGAGCTGCTCCGGCTCTACGGCGGGCACCTCTTCGGTCCGGAGGCGATCTCGGCCGCTGCCGTCCGGTCCGAGGGCACGACGGCCTCCTTCGCCAAGGAGCTGGTCCGCCGGGCGGTCCTCGCGGCGGCCCTGGCCGCCGAGCCGCCGTCGGACGAGCACCTCCGCCTCGCCCTGGACGAGCTGCTGTCCGAGGGCGAACGCCTGACGCGCAGCCTCCTCGGCGTCGACGCGGCGTCCGCGGAGGGCCTGGCACGGGACCCGACCGGTGGCACGGCAGAGGGCGCTGCAGGCGCCGGGACGTCCGGCCTCAGGTCCGGGAGGAGCCGACGGGGCGCCGAGTTCCTGCCCCGTGGCGGGTACCCGGGTCCGGTCCCCGGGCCCTCCCCCGGGCCCTAGCCCGGCGGCGAGACCCCCGCCGGGACAGTCAGCCGGGACAGTCAGCCGGCGAAGGGCAGCACCGGCCTGCCGGGCACGGCGACGCGGACCCGGAAGACCGACCCCGCCTCGGGCTCGGGGTCCTTGAGGTTCTCCCGCGAGGTGGTGATGTAGAGGTCGCGCAGGTCCGGGCCACCCAGCGTGCACGCCGTCGTCTGCCTGACGGGCAGCACGACCTCGGCGAGGACGTCCCCGGACGGGGACAGGCAGCGGACGCGGCCGGCACCGTTGAGCGCGACCCAGACGTTGCCCGCAGAGTCGACGGTCAGGCCGTCGGGATGGCCGACGTCGGCCGTGTGGAACGGACGGCGGTTCGTCAGCTCGCCGTCGACGACGTCGAACACGTCGGTGCGGCCGGTCGGGGTGTCGTCGTAGTAGGCGCGCGCGCCGTCCGGCGAGAAGTCGATGCCGTTGGAGATCGTGACGTCCGGCAGGATTGTCGTGACGCGGCCGTCCGGGTCGACGCGGTAGAGCCGGGCGCCACCGGGGGCACGGTCGTGGGCCATCGAGCCGGCGAGGAGGCGGCCCTGCGGGTCGCACCCACCCTCGTTCATCCGGACCGACGTGTCGTCCCAGAGGGTCAGCCAGGGCGTCGGCTCGGTGTCAGGGTCCGCGGACAGGGCCAGACCGCGCTCGGTGCCGACGACGTAGCCACCGCCCGCTCGGGGGCGCACGAACGCCGCGACGTCACCGACGTGCAGCGAGGCCACCGAGCCGTCGGCGTGCAGCGTCAGGACGTCCCCGGCGAGCAGGTCGACCCACCGCAGTCCGCCCCAGGAGGGCGACCAGACCGGCCCCTCGGCGTGGTAGCAGAGCGGTGCGGTGACCTGCTCCGGGCGCGACTCGACGAGCCCGTCCATCAGTCCCACCACACGCCGACGTAGTGGTGGCCGTCGGGCATCGCGGGCGCGTCGACGAGCCAGTCCAGCCGGCTCGCCGGGCCGCCGCTGGGCTGCGTCTCGGCGTCGATGGTCATGGCGTCGACCTCCTCCGGCATGAGGGTCGTGATGACGGCCACGCCACTGGCGTAGGGCCACTCGTCGTCGGGGTAGGCCTGGAACTCGAGCACGTCGAGCTCGACGCGCACGTCATGCACCTCCGGGCGCTCGCGCAGGTCGAACAGCACGCGGCGGACCGTGTCGAGGGGCATGGCCTCGTCGCGGTTGGGCGCGATCGACCACTCGCAGTCGTTGCCCTCGAAGAACTGCTCGAGCGTCACGGCGACCTGCGTGGAGTCGCCGCCCCGGCTCCGCACGTGTTCGACGAGGGCGGTCTGCTTGGCGAGGTCCATGGTGGATGTCGGGCCTTGGGGAGACGGTGCGTGGACGGGGTCGGGCGTCGGCTACACTGACGCCGCGTGCCGCCTCGCACCCCTCGTGGGGCACCGTGCGGCGGCCCGTGCGAGCGTAGCTCAATGGTAGAGCGCCAGCTTCCCAAGCTGGATACGCGGGTTCGATTCCCGTCGCTCGCTCCAGCACGAAGCCGCAGGTCAGGACACATGTCCGGGCCTGCGGCTTCGTCGTGCACCCGCCGCGAGAACAGCTCACCGGGCGACGACCCGTGGGGAGGTGGTCTCCTTCCCGGGGACCTCCGTGGGGACCTACGAAAGCACCGCCGCGAGCCCGGCGATCCCCGAGCGGGGACTGGACAGCACCGGGACGGACAGGGCGCCCGGATCGACAGTGGCGACCACCCGCGCCATGGACGCCTGTGCGAGCACGACCACGTCCACGCGCAGTGCCAGATCCATGAGGGCCTCGATGATGAGCTCGTCGTGCCTTCCTGCATCACCGGACCTCATCGCCGCGAAGGCCCCCTCTATCAGGACGGGCGTGACCTCCACGTCCTTCTCGAGGTCGTGGGCGCAGCGTCGCAGGAGCTCGACCGTAGGGTTGAGCGTCGATGCGACCGTAGCCAGCACACCTATTCGCCGACCACTCTCGACAGCGGCCGACGCCATCGGCTGGTCGATGCGCAGGACCGGTACATCGACCAGTCTCGAGGCGATCTCCACCGCAGGACCGATCGAGGAACACGTGGCAAGGACGGCCACGGCACCGCTGTCCGCGGCCGACAGGACGTGGTCCACGACCCGGCGGTTCACCGACTGGGTGAGCCCCCCGGCCGCGATCGCATCCTCCAGCAAGGACTCGTCCACGATGTTGGAGACCTTCACGTCCTCGGGCAGTCCCTTGGCCAGATCCTGGAAGACCGGCACCAGTCCGGCCACCGTGTGAACCAGGACAACACGACGCATCACGCTCGTTCCTCCTCCTGCAGTCGATCACGTACTGGCCCGGTCGCCGAGGTGGCGCTGCGGGCGGGCGTGATCGCTTCACAACCTGCTGTGCGGCCTGCTACCAGGGTGGTGAGCTGGGCGCTGGTCAACGGTCTGGTGGGCTGGTCACGCAGCATCAGCCAGAGCCGAGCTGTCTCCTCGATCTCCTCCGCCGCATCGGCCGCGGAGAGGAGGTCGTCGGCGGCCACGACGGAGCCGTGGTTGGCGAGCAGCATCGCGTGGTGCTCGCGAGCCATCTCCTCCACCGCGACGCTCAGCGACGGGTCTCCGGGCGCGAAGTACGGCACCAGCGGCAGGCTCCCCACGCGCATCGCGAAGTAGGCGGTCAGCGGTGGGACCGCAGACCGTTCGTCGATGTCGGCCAGGCACGAGACGGCGACGGCGTGGGTGCTGTGGAGGTGCACGACCCCTCGGGCGGCCGGACGGGCGCGGTAGAGCGCGGCATGCATACCGGCCTCCTTGGAGGGCAGAGCGCCCCTGATGGGACGACCCTCCATGTCGATGATCGCGAGCCCGTGCGGGTCCAGGGACCCCAGGCTGGCACCGGTGGGCGTCACGACGACCTCGTCGCCGACCCGGCAGCTGAGGTTCCCGGTACGCCCGGGAGTCAGGCCACGGGCGAAGATCGACGCCCCGAGCTCGGCGATGCCCTCGGCTGCGGCGAGCGTCCCTTCTCCACGAGGCCTCATGTGGCGGCCTCCACGAGCAGTCGGCTCGAGCCGAAGTTGCCGGACTTGAGCAGGAGCCGGATGGGACGGCGCCCTTCGGTCGTGCACCAGGGAACCCCTGGTTCGTGCTCGTCCTCGACCAGCACCTGCCGGATGCCGAGGGCGGAGACGACGGCCCCGGACGTCTCCCCGCCGGCGACGACGAACCGGCGGGTGCCGTCAGCGGCGGCGTGCACGGCCAAGGCACCCAGCACGTGTTCCAGGTGCTCGGCCGTACGGGATCCCATGGCTGCAACCGCTTCCGCACGTTCGTCGGGTGTCGCCGACGCGTAGACGAGTCGCGGTCGGTCGGCGGGTTGCGCCTGCAGCCAGGCCAGCGCCTCCTGGAGCATCTGCGCCGGACGGGGCGTTCGCACCGGGTCGAGCCGGTAGGTGGGAAAGGCGGCTCTGGCCTCCGTGACCTGGGCGAGGGTCGCGGCGGAGCAGCTGCCGGCCAGGACGAGCGTGCCTCCTGCGGAGGGGTCCTCGTCGGGGGTCCGGTCGGCCTCCGGCCCCGTGCCCGGAGCCGGAGGCGTGGCGCCCGGGGCCGGAGTCGTGATGCCCGGAGGCTCCACCCCCGAGTGGAGCCGGGCGTGGACGGCCTCCGCCCACGCCTCGGCCAGCCCGGCTCCCCCGGTCAGGAGCGCGCGACCCTGCATCGCGGAGACGACGGCCCTGAGGTCGTCGGCACTGAGCGCGTCCGTGACGACATGGCGAACACCAGATCCCGCGAGGCGGTCAGCCGCCTCTCGGACCGACGAGCGTCCCGAGGCGACCTCTGGCCAGCTCACCAGGCCGACCCGACCCGTCGTCTGTCGAGCCAGGAACCGGACCAGGTCTGCATCGGCCATGGGGGTCAGCGGGTGCTGACGCATCGGTGACTCTGACAGCAGCCGGTCGCCCACGAACAGATGTCCCTGGTAGACCGTGCGACCGTGAACCGGCGACGCGGGGCAGATCACGGACGTCTGCATCCCGGTGAGCTGGAGCAGGAGGTCGGTGATCGGGCCGATGTTGCCCTCTGGGGTGGAGTCGAAGGTGGAGCAGTACTTGTAGTAGAAGCGCTGAACCCCTTGGCTCGCCAGCCAGTCGAACGCAGTGGCGACGTCCTTGGACGCCACCTCGACAGGAGCCGTGCGAATCTTCATGGCGACGACGGCTGCATCGCACGGAGGCAGGTTCTGACCCGGGGTGGGGGTTCCGAACACCAGCGCGACGCGCAGCCCGGCCCGACGCAGCCCAGCGGCGACGTCGGTGCCTCCCGTGTAGTCGTCGGCGATGCACCCGATCTCGGTCATCAGACAGCCGTCCTTACTCGCAGACTCATGGGAAGGAACCCGCGGTGGGTGCGGGCTGCGCACCCGGGATGGGGCGTGGGAGAGCCGGGCTCGGTCACTGCACGCTCCACTGACCGATGGACAGGACTGCGAACCCGGGGTCCTCGGGACCGGAGCTGAGATATCGCAGCCGTGCCTCCACCGCCTTCACCTCACTGTCGAAGATCCCGCGCAGGTCACCATTGACCGTCAACGTCCACACCTTCATTCGTCGGCACCGTCCTCGGCGGCGGGGTGGCGTCAGATCCCGAGCATCGTGTTGAGCTCGTCCAGGGACTTCACCACCGTGAGGTTGTAGCCGGGCGGGATCGGGTCGTTGCCGCGGTCGAGGAGCACGAGGTTGCGGAAGCCCATGTCGTGCATCGGCAGCGGGTCGTAGCGGGTGTGCGAGGACACGTGGACGAAGTCCTCGGGCTTGGCGTCGAGCTGGTCGAGCATGTACTCGAACGCGGCGTACCGGGGCTTGTAGTAGCCGGCCTGCTCGGCGGTGAAGACGGCGTGGAAGGGCGCCTCCAGCCGCGGCACGCTCTCCTCGAGGAAGGAGTTGTCGGCGTTGGACAGGATGACGAGCTTGTAGTGCTCGGCCATCTTCTTCAGCGGCTCGACGACGTCGGGGTGCGGGCCCCAGCTGCGGACGCCGTCGGCGAACCGCTTGCCCGCGGTCGGGTCGGACTGGATCCCCCACTTGCGGCAGACCCGGTCGTAGGAGTTCTGCAGCACCTGCTCGTAGGGGTAGTACGCGTCGTTCACTGCGTCGAAGCGGTAGCCGCGGAACTCGGCGACGAACTGGTCCCACTGCTCCTCGGGGATCTGGTCGCCGACCAGCTCCTTGGTGATGGGGTTCATCGGCCAGCTGATCAGCGTGCCGTAGCAGTCGAACGAGACGTACTTCGGCCGGAAGGTCGGGTCGCTCATCAAGGGTCCTCTCAGGGTCGGTGGTTCGGTGACGGGCCCGTCCGGCCCGTCGGCTGATGTGTCATGTCATCGCCGGGCGCGATCGTCCCTCTGCCCGCCCGGCGTCAGCCCTGGGAACCTCCCGTGGGCGTCTCGACCTCCCGGGCATCCGTGGGATCACGCACGGCCCGGACCGCTGGCTGCGTGCACGCTCGTACCGGTCCGTCCCCGGCCCCCGCGATGCGGCGGCTGGTGGGCATGTCATCCATGGAACACGGTGACCACTGGTGCGGTCCAAGACTCATTTGCAGGCTGACCGATAGGCGCTCTCTATCGCTCGGCGCACGGGTGCCGGGGGTCGAGCCACCGCAGGCCCAGTACGGGTCGACGGTCCGCGCTGCGCACCGCGGGAGCTCCCGGGCGCTGCTTTCGATAGCTTCTGGCTATCGATATGCTGCGGTCGGCCCGCCCGCAACCGATGGCACGAGAGCGGCACAGGGGCAGAGTGGGCACGAGCGGGCAGGAGACGCGCTGAGGCGCGGAAAGGGGCACCATGGACGTCCGGCAGCTCCGCCAGTTCCTTGCCGTGGTCGACCACGGAACCGTCCATCGGGCAGCCGAGCACCTGTTCGTGGCGCAGCCGTCTGTCACGCAGACGATCCGCCGGCTCGAGGCCGAGCTGAGCACGGAGCTGTTCATCCGTCAGGGACGAGGTCTGGTGCTCAGCCCCTCCGGGGTGGCGCTCGTGGGTCCGGCGCGTGAGGTGGTCCGTGCGATCGACGTGGCCCGGGAGACGGTGGCTGCCGTCGACGGCCTGCGCGGTGGCCGGTTGAGGATCGCCTCGATGCCGTCCCAGGTGGTCAGCCCGCTGACGGGACTCGTGGCCTCGTTCGTGGAACGGTACCCGGGCGTAGGGGTCGCCGTCGGTGCGGCACCCCGGTCCGACGACGTGCGGGAGGCCTTGCGACGCGGGGCCGCCGAGGTCGGTGTGGTCGCCACGAGCGGCCCGGCGGACGCCCTGAGCGACCTCGACCGGTTGCCCCTGGAGACCCAGTCGTTCGTCCTGGTCGCACGCGACGACGCGAACCTGCCGGCAGGCAACGACGATCTCAGCATGAGCGACCTGCGCGGCCTGCCGTTGGTGGCAGGTCAGCCGGGCACGGGGATGCGGCGAGTCGCCGACGCGATCGTCGCCGCCACCGACTGTCGGATCGTGGTGGAGATCGAGCACCGCGAGGGACTCCTGCCCCTCGTTCTGAGCGGGGTCGGCGCGGCCGTGGTCGCCGACTCATGGCGCCCACTGGCCGATGCCGTCGGCCTGCAGGTCCGACGCCTGGCGGTCGACGACAGGCTCGACGTCGCGCTGGTGTGGCAGCGCAACCGACTCAGCCCCGCGGCCGGGGCCTTCGTGGCGCTGGCCGAGGCGGCCGGAGCGACCCCGGACACGGACTGACGAGCACCGTCACCGGTCAGCCCGCGCAGGCGCGCAGCGCCGCTCACCCGTCGGTGGGCGACACCACGAGGCAGTAGACCTTCCGGATCGTCTCGGTGACGTCCCAGCGACCCGACCATCCCCTCGGGAACGTGACCACGTGCCCGGAGGAGATCTCCGTCTTCTCGCCCGTGCTGTCGTCGGTGATCGTGGCGCGCCCAGCGACGATGTAGCACGTCTCGGTGTTCTCGCGGTTCACGATGGGCCAGCCGCCGGGCGCGGCCTCCCACACGCCGACCCTGACGTCGTCCGACGAGTCGAAGGCGGTCCAGGCGATCTGGGGGTCACCGCTGTCGGCCCCTTCGCGCTGGCCCCTGGGCTCCAGCGGAGCGGTCACGGCGGTGGGGGGCTGGTGGTACAGGCTGGGCATGGGTGTCCTCTCGTGGGGTCAGCAGGGCAAGGCGCGGTTGGTGAACGGCTGGGACCGGCTAGTGGCCCGGTGGCAGGAACGGCGCAACGAGCCGTACGCGCTTCGCCGGTTTCCCGGTGCGCTCCTCGTACGCGTCAGCGGACGCGAGGGTCCTGTGGATGGCCATCGAGGCGATGAACCGCAGAGGTTCGGGCTCCCAGTTCCGGGTGTGGTGGCCGACCCAGGGAAGCGACGTCAGGTCTGTGCTGTGGCCCAGGATCAGGTCGCGCATCGTCCGGCCGGAGATGTTGGAGGCGGTCACGCCGTGACCACCGAACGCACCGACGAATCCCATTCCCGTGGTGCGGTCGAACGTCGTTCGCATGCACCAGTCGCGGGGAACCGCCAGGGAGCCGCCCCAGTGGTGGGTGATCCGAGCCTGCGCCACAGCGGGAAATGCCTCGTGCAGGGTCTGGACCAAGCGCTCGTAGACGCGGGCGTTCTGCTCGTTCTCCGGGGAAACGGGCTTGGTCAGTCGGTACGGCGCTCCTCGGCCGCCGACCACGATCCGACCGTCGACCGTCCGCTGGGCGTAGTAGAACAGGTGCCCGATGTCGGAGTACCCGATGCCGTCCCGCCACGCGAGCTCGTCCCAGGTCTCCTGCGGGAGCGGCTCGGTGGCGATGAGCAAGGAGTACAGGGGCAGGAAGCTGCGTCGCTGGCCTCGCTCACGGATCGTGTAGGACTCCGTCGCCCGGACCACGACGTCGGCCGAGATCCGTCCGTTGCGGCACCGGACCACCTTGGGGCCCAGGTGTTCTGCTGGGCTCTGCTCGTAGATCTTGACGCCCAGCCGCTCACAGGCCTCCGCCAGTCCGCGTGCCAGCCGTGCCGGGTCCACTCGAGCACAGTGCGGCGTGTAGGACGCACCGAGTAGACCTTGGGGCCCGTGGAGGAACTCGGAGCACTCGTCGGCGGTGACGAACCTGATGTCCTCGGGACCGAGACCCGAACGGTGCTTCGCCTCGATCCGGGCGCGCACCCGCTGCAGCTGCGGTTCGGTGGTCGCCACGGTGAGCGCCCCCGCCTTGTTGTAGCCGCAGTCGATGCCTTCGGCCGACACGACGCGGCCGATCTCGTCGATCCCGTGCAGGACCTCGCGCTCGGCACGATGGACGCTGTCCCAACCGCTGCGTCGTGCGTAGCGCGCGCCGCTGCCGGCGATCCCGGACGAGACGAAGCCGCCGTTGCGACCGGCAGCGCCGAACCCGGCGATCTCGGCCTCGACCACGGTGACCCGCAGCGACGGGTCGGCCTTCTTGAGGTAGTACGCCGTCCACAGGCCGCCGAAGCCGGCCCCCACGATCGCGACGTCACAGGTGTGGTCGCCCGCCAGCTGCTCTCTCGGCGTCAGACCCTGGACCACCCCGTCGAGCCACAGGCTCCGCGCCCACGGGTTGCCGGGCGCCGGTGGAGGAGCCGGCGCACCTCCTGGCCTCTTCGGGGTCTCGACTCGCACCACGACTACACCTTTCCTGCTCGGGCCACGGCCGGGGCCGGGCAAGGGCACCGGCCCCCATCGCTCGCGGTGACGAGCGCGACGGGGTGGCTGCTCGGCATGTCATCCATGGAACACGGTGTCGGCTGCGACCGTCCAAGACGGATTTGCAGGCTGACCGATAGGTCGGCTCTATCGGTCGACGCACCGCCCCAGTAGCCACCCCCCTCATCCCGGTCGGCGCACCGCGTCCGCGGGTACGCGTCAGGAAGACAGACCCGGGGCCGGGGCCCGTGCCCCGCGCCGGACGCATGCGTGAGGAGGCCGGCCATGGACGACGCGTCGCGGCACGACGAGGCGGAGCGGAAGTACGACATCGACCCCGGTGCCGACCTGCCCGACCTGCTCGCCGTCGACGGCGTCGCCGCCGTGTCGGCGCCCGTCAAGCACGACCTCGAGGCCGTCTACTTCGACACCGAGGGCTTCGACCTGCTCCGCCACGCGGTCACGCTGCGGGTCCGCCGAGGCGGGGACGACGACGGGTGGACGCTGAAGCTGCCCGACACCGACGCGGCCGACACGCGCGTGGAGGTCACGATGCCGGCACCGTCGCACGGCGTGGCCGACACGCCGCCGCAGGAGCTCGTCGACCGGCTGCGGGGTCTGCTCCGCGGCCGCGCCCTGCAGCCGGTGGCCCGGATCCGCAGCCGCCGGCTCGAGCGCACCCTCGTGGCCCCGGACGGTACGCGGCTCGCGTCGCTCACCGACGACCACGTGACCGCCGAGCCGCTCGACCGCACCGGTGGCACCTCGACCCCTCCCGAGGAGTGGCGTGAGGCCGAGGTGGAGCTCCTCGACGGCACGGCCGAGACGCTCGACGCCATCGAGGACGCTCTCCGCGGAGCCGGCGTGGAGCGGTCGACGAGCCGGTCCAAGCTGGCACGGACGCTCGCCGGCCGCGTCCCCCCATCCTTGGCCGACACCGCCATGGGCGCGGAAGGCTTGAGCCGCGAGGAGGTCGCAGCGGGCCCGGTCGGTGCCGTGCTGAGTGCCCACCTCGCAAGGCACCTGCAGGACCTCTACCGGCACGACCGCGGGCTGCGCCGCTCCGAGCAGGAGTCCGTCCACCGGATGCGCATCGCCGCCCGCCGCCTCCGAGCCGCGCTGACCACCTACCGCCCTCTCCTCAGGCCCGACGCCGTCGACCCCCTGCGCGAGGAGCTCCGGTGGCTCGGGCAGGTCCTCGGACCCGCCCGCGACGCCCACGTCCTGCGCACCCACCTCGAGGAAGCCGTCGCGGCGCAGCCGGCCGACCTCGTCCTCGGGCCGGTGGTGTCACGCCTGGTGGGCGAGCTCGGTGCCGCCGAGCAGGCCGGCCTCACCGCGGCACGCGAGGCGCTCGACAGCGACCGGTACCTCCGGCTCCTCGATGCGCTCGACTCCCTCGTCGACAGCCCGCCCCTGGCGGCGGGGTCCGAGGACGTCACGGCGGGCGACGCCGTGCCCCGGTTGCTGGCCCGGGACGCCAAGCGTGTGCGCAAGGCGGCGAGCCGGCTGCGCCCGGCGGAGGAGGCCGAACCTGCCGACGAGTCCGCTCAGGGCCGGGGTGCGGGCGAGGTCGCGGGGCACGAAGGGGACGACCACGACGCGGCTCTCCACGAGGTGCGCAAGAAGGCCAAGCGGCTGCGCTACGCCGCCGAGAGCGCGGTACCCGTGGTCGGCAAGCGGGGCCGCAGGCTTGCCAAGCGGGCCAAGCGGGTCCAGTCCGCTCTCGGAGAGCACCAGGACGCCGTCGTCGCGCGCGCGGTGCTGCGCGACCTCGGCGTGCGCGCCCACCTCGCGGGCGAGAACGGCTTCACCTTCGGCCGGCTCCACGCCCTGGAGGAACGACGCGCCGACCGAGCCGAGGACCAGTTCGGGAAGGCGTGGGACCGATTGCACCTCAAGCGGATTCGTCGACGTCTTCGCTGAGGAGGCGTTCTCGGTGGCATCCGGACGGCGCCGTACCGTCGGATCCGACCACCGTCAGCGGACGCGCCCCGCCCGCCAGTGGGAGGCACATGAAGAAGACGAGGTGGCCCGGTCGGAGGTGCGACGTGGCGGTGCGCATCATCTTGAGCCCCCGTTCCTGTCCGTGGTCCTGCCGGACTGCCCCACCGGCGGACAGGACTCGGCGCCCGGCAGGTCGCCCGGGAGGAAATGCGGTGGCCGTCTCCGGTCCCGGCGGCGCACCATGGTCGACGCCTCGCGCGGTCGGACGCCGGGCGTCGTGTCGTCGTGAGCGGGTGAGCCCGCGGAGGGGTAGGTGGCCACCATGGCCTGTTCAGCGGACCGGTTCCACCGCTGAGCCCTCCCGACCCACCTGCCGCAGACCCGCGCCACGAAGGAACCATCGTGAAACCCCTGTCCGAGAACGACATCCGCACCTCCCTGGTCAACTGCTCGCGTCGAGAGGCCAGGCAGGCGCCCGTGCCGCACCGCCTGGAGTCGATGACCGCCGAGGAGTGGGACGCCCTCGACTACCTCGGCTGGACCGACCGCGGCAGTCCCCAGCGCGCATATGCCGTCGTCCCGGTCGACGACGAGCCGATCGGCTTCGTGCTCCGGGCGGCCGGCCGGAAGGGGGGCCGCACCGCCATGTGCGCGTGGTGCGAGGACGTCTTCGCCACGAGCGACGTGTCGCTCTTCGTGGCTCGACGGAGCGGTGCCGCCGGCCGCGAGGGCAACAGCCTGGGCACCCTCGTGCACGCCGACTTCAGCTGCTCGGCGCACGTGCGCCGGCCGCCGAACGCGCTCGAGGGCGGCCTCGACCCCCACGCCCTGGTGCAGCGACGCGTCGAGGAGCTGCGGGCTCGGTCCACGGCGTTCGCGCGCCGGGTCCGGCACGGCTGACCCAACCCGCCGCCCGGAGCGGCGGGTTGGACGCCCGGGGACGGTGTCGGCTACGGTGGGCGACGCCTCGCAGGTGTAGTTCAGTAGCAGAACAGCCTTCTTCCAGAAGGAAGACGCACGTGCAATTCGTGCCGCCTGCTCCAGTGGCGAAGGGCCCGGTCTCGTGACCGGGCCCTTCGTGCGTCCCTAGCGGCTCAGCGCACGCCCACAGGCTCGGGCCGCGGCGTCCCGCTGCCCGACGCCTCCGACGAGCCGGACGCGTCCGGACCGCCGACGGTGTCGCCCTCCTCGCGGATGCCGAAGCGGGAGTACACGCGAGCGAGCGGGCCCGGCAGCCACCAGTTGGCGTCACCGAGCAGCCGCATCGTCGCGGGTACCACCACCATCCGCACGAGCAGCGCGTCGAGGACGATCGCGACGATCATCGCGACACCGATGAGCTTGATGAAGATGATCGACGACGCCGAGAAGAACGCGATGACGACGAGGATGAGCAGCGCCGCGGAGGTGATGATCCGCCCCGTGCGCTGCATGCCCGCCGCGACCGCCGCACGGTTGTCGCCGATGCGGTCGTACTGCTCGCGGATGCGCGAGAGGAGGAACACCTCGTAGTCCATCGACAGGCCGAAGACCAGCGTCATGACGAGGATGGGCTGGGTGGCCTCGACGAAGCCGCTGGACTCGAAGCCCAGCCACGAGGAGAGGTGCCCCTCCTGGAACACCCACGTGACGACCCCGAGCGTGGCCGCGAGCGTCACGACGTTGAGCAGGATGGCCTTGAGCGGCATGAGGAGCGAGCCGAACGCGAGGAAGAGCAGCAGGAACGTGGCGCCGGCGACGACGAGCCCCATGAGCGGCAGGGTGGAGCCGATGGAGTCCAGCCGGTCGATGAGCTGGGCCGTCGGTCCGGTGACGAGCGCCTGCCGGACGCCGTCGGCGTGCAGTCCCCGCACGCCGGCGACGACGTCCTTGGCCTGCTGGTCGAGCGACTCGCCGCGGTAGGTGACGGCAACGGCCGCGAGGTCACCGTCCGCGCCGACGACCTGCGTGCGGGTGACGCCCTCGAGGGCGCGGAGGTCGGTGAGGTACCCGTCGAGCGTCGCCCTGCCCTGTGCCGACGCGACCGGCGCGTCGAGCGTCGCGGCGACGACGACGGGACTGGTCGTGGCGACGCCGAACTCCTGCGCGAGCACCTGGCTCACCTGGCGGGCCTCGGCGTCGGCCGGTAGGACCCGTTCGTCCACGCCGCCGAACCGGACGCCGAGGAAGGGTGCTGCGAGGACGGCGAGCACCGCCAGCCCCGACGCGAGGAAGGCGACAGGACGCCGCATGACCAGCTCGGCGAGCCGCGACCAGAAGCCCGTGCCTCGCTCGACCCGGTGGGGACGCAGCGACCAGCGGTCGACGCGCGTGCCGAGCATCGCGAGCACCGCCGGCAGCACGAGGACTGCAGCGGCGGCGGCGATGAGGACGGCCGCGATGCCGCCGATGCCCATCGAGCGCAGGAACGTCTGCGGGATCAGGAGCAGGCCGGAGAGGGCGACCGCGACCGTGGCTGCCGACACCGCCACGGTTCGTCCTGCGGTGGAGACGGTCCGACGGGTGGCCTCGATGCGGTCGTGGCCGGCTGCGAGCTCCTCGCGGAACCGCCCGACCATGAGCAGGCCGTAGTCGATGGCCAGCCCGAGGCCGAGGATCGTGACGAGGTTGACCGCGAAGATGCTGACGTCGGTGAACGCGGTGACGACGCGGATCGCCGCGAACGCCCCGACGATGGACAGCCCGCCGACGAGAAGGGGCAGCGACGCGGCGACGACGCTGCCGAAGATGACGACGAGCAACAGGAGCAGGATCGGCATCGAGAGCGACTCGGCACGCCCGATGTCGGCAGCGACGCGGTGGGAGATGTCGAGGTTCGCGCCGGCGGGACCGCCGAGGCGGACGTCATAGCCGGCGTCGGTCAGCCTCGACCGGAGCGTGTCCACGGCCGCGGCGTCCTCGGTCAGGGCCTGGGGGTCGCGCAGCGTCACGGCGGCGTAGGTCGTGTGGCCGCCCCCGGCGACGAACGCGTCGCTGCCGGTGCTCCAGTACGTGTGCGTGCTGACGACGTCCTGCGTCGGCAGCGCGGCCAGGGCGGTGTCGACGGCGGCGCGGTAGGCGGGGTCCGCGACGGTACGCCGTGGGTTGTCGAGGAGGACGACGAGATCGGGTGACGTGCGGGCGATGCGCGACTGCAGGAGCGTGGCGGCGCGGCCGCTCTCGCTGGCGGGGTCGTCGAAGCCGCCGTTGGTCAGGGAGCCGAAGACGCCGAGGCCGAAGGCACCGGCGGCGACGGCGAGGACCATGGTGAGGGCGACGACGACGCGGCGACCGTCGGTGACGACGCGGCCCAAGGTCTGGAACATGGTTATCTCCGATGACTATGGCTCTGAGTAGTGAACGTTGTTAACGGATGCGATCAACTATAGTTCTCCTGTGCCGGACGTCGTCAAGACCGAGTCCACCCGCCGTGAGCGGCTGTTCGCAGCCACCCAGGCCGAGCTGAGCGAGGCAGCCCGCGAGCTGCTCGTCCAGGGCGGCGTCGAGGCGGTCACCGTGCGCGCCGTCGCCGAGCGGGTCGGCATGACGGCCCCGGCGATCTACCGCTACTTCGAGTCGCGCGAGGCGCTGCTCGCGCGCGTCTGCGTCGACCTCTACAGCCAGCTGGGCGCCCACCTCTACGCGGTCCGCGACGAGAAGCAGGGGGCGAGCGCCGCCGACCGGCTCGCCCACACGGCCCGAGCGTTCCGACGCTGGGCCCTCGACCACGTGCCCGAGTTCTCGCTCCTCTTCGGCGCCCCCATCCCCGGCGTCGTCGTCGACCACGAGGACAAGCACGGTGCCGCCGACGGCGGCCAGAGCTTCGCCCTCGTGTGGCTCGAGGTCTTCGCCGAGATCGAGCGCGAGGGCCACGGCATCCGGTGGAGCCGCCCGATCCCCGAGCGGATCCGCGCCCAGCTGGACGAGTTCTCCCACGGAGCCGGGCTGCCCATCGACACCAACGCGGCGATGCTCTACGTCTACTGCTGGCAGAGTCTCTACGGCGCCGTCGCCACGGAGGCGTTCGGTCACCTGCGGTGGGCCGTCGACGACGCCGAGGAGTTCTTCGAGGGACGCCTGGCCGAGCTTCTCGTCCTCCTCGGCCTCGCGGGTCGCGAGGAGGCGGGCGCGCCCTGACCGACGCCCCGTCGGGCGCGCCTCCCCTTGCGTTCATTACCGGTCGGTAGCATGATGGAAGTGACCGGCCAGTAACTTGGTGGCGCCCGCCGATGGGCGCTTCGCCACCGGGTGGCCGTCCACACACGGCTCCGGGGGACCGTCCGGCGGTCCCAGCGACAAGAACGGTGGAGAAGCCCATGGGCCACTACAAGAGCAACGTGCGCGACCTCGAGTTCAACCTCTTCGAGGTCTTCGGCCGCGGCGAGATCCTCGGTCAGGGCCTCTACGCCGACCTCGACGTCGACGCCGCCAAGGACATCCTCCGCGAGGTCTCGCGCCTCGCCGAGCACGAGCTGGCCGACAGCCTGCTGGACTCCGACCGCAACCCGCCCGTCTACGACCAGGCCACCAGGACCGTCGCGATGCCGGACTCGTTCCGCAAGAGCTTCCGCGCGTACGTCGACGGGGACTGGGGCAACCTCGACGTGCCCGCCGAGCTGGGGGGCATGGTCGTGCCGGCGTCACTGCGCTGGTCCGTGGCCGAGATGGTCTGTGGTGCCAACCCGGCCATCCACATGTACACGGCCAGCTACTCGTTCGCGAACCTGCTCTGGCACCTCGGCACCGACGACCAGAAGAAGCTCGCCAAGCACATCGTGGACAAGGCGTGGCACACGACGATGGTCCTCACCGAGCCCGACGCCGGCTCCGACGTCGGCGCGGGACGCACCAGAGCGATCCAGCAGCCCGACGGCACCTGGCACATCGAGGGGGTCAAGCGCTTCATCACCAGTGCCGAGAGCGACCTCGTCGACAACGTCGTGCACTTCGTCCTCGCCCGCCCCGAAGGCGCCGGCCCGGGCACCAAGGGCCTGTCGCTGTTCATCGTCCCGAAGTTCCACGTCGACCTCGAGACCGGCGAGCTCGGCGAACGCAACGGCGCGTACGTCACCAACGTCGAGCACAAGATGGGCCTCAAGGTGTCGACGACGTGCGAGGTGACGTTCGGCGACGGCGAGCCCGCGGTGGGCACCCTCCTCGGCGACGTCCACGACGGCATCGCCCAGATGTTCAAGGTCATCGAGAACGCCCGGATGTTCGTGGGCACCAAGGCGATCGCGACGCTGTCGACCGGCTACCTCAACGCGCTCGAGTACGCCAAGGAGCGGGTCCAGGGCGCCGACCTGACCCAGATGACCGACAAGTCCGCCCCTCGCGTCACCATCACCCACCACCCCGACGTGCGTCGCTCGCTCATGCTCCAGAAGGCGTACGCCGAGGGCCTGCGCGCTCTCGTCGTCTACACCGCCACCCAGCAGGACACCGTCAACCAGGCTCAGCACGGCAACCCCGCCGCGGCGGTCGAGAAGGGTTCCGAGGCCGACCTGGCCAGCCGCGTCAGCGACCTGCTCCTGCCGCTCGTCAAGGGTCTGGGGTCCGAGCGCGCGTGGGTGCTGCTCGGCACCGAGTCGCTGCAGACACTGGGCGGCTCGGGCTTCCTGCAGGACTACCCGATCGAGCAGTACGTCCGCGACGCGAAGATCGACACGCTCTACGAGGGCACGACCGCGATCCAGGGCCTCGACTTCTTCTTCCGCAAGATCGTCCGCGACAAGGGCCAGGCCCTGCAGCACGTCGCCGGCCAGATCCAGGAGTTCGCCAAGGACCTCGGCGGCTCGCTCGACGCCGAGCGCGAGCTGCTGGGCAAGGCGCTCGAGGACGTCCAGGGCATCCTCGGCCACATGATCGACGACCTCGTGAAGAGTGACCCGCGCACGGGCGGCGAGGTGACCAACCTCTACAAGGTCGGTCAGAACACGACGCGCCTGCTGCTGGCGGCCGGCGACCTCGTCGTCGGCTGGCTGCTCCTGCGCCAGGCCGAGGTCGCGCAGCGGGCCCTCGACGGCGGCGCCACCGGCAAGGACGCCGACTTCTACACCGGCAAGGTGGCCGCGGCCTCGTTCTACGCCAAGAACGTCCTGCCGAAGATCGCCGCCGAGCGCGCCATCGCCGAGGCCACCGACAACGACCTCATGGAGATCCCTGAGTCCGCGTTCTGACGAACCCTGCGCGGAAAGGGTCCGGACGCGGCCGACCCGTCCGAGCCCCCGCCGGTCACCGGCGGGGGCTCGTGTCGTCCGCGGGCCGGGTGCCTCAGCGTCGGTTCGCTGCGCCGGCCCGCGTCGACGCGTGCCGCTCGGCGTAGGCGCGTGCCTTGGCCCGGTTTCCGCAGACGGCCATGATGCACCAGCGCCGTCGGCCCGTCGGGTTGAGGAAGAGCCAGCCACACCCCTCGCCGGGGCACGCCGACACGGCGACGGACCCGTCCGCCGTGAGGAGGTCGGCCGCACTCAGGGCTGCGGCGTAGAGCGGCTCGTGCAGCCCGGCGTCGCGCGTGAACGCCCAGCGCACCCCGGCCGCCGTGCGCTCCAGGGCCTGGCACTGGCGTGCCTCAACCGCGAGACCGCCCAAGCGACCCAGCGCAGCCGGGCCGGCCCCTCCGAGGACGAGGTCGTGGACGTCGGTGCGCAGCCGGTGCACCTCACGAAGGATCGCCCTGGCCCGGCTCGGGTGCGCCGCTGCGGCCCGCCGGAGACGGACCGTCGTCACCTCGTCGACGAGCCCGACCTCGCGGGCCCACACGGCGAGGTCGTCGTAGGAGGTGAGGTACTCCCCGCGGCGCCCGGTCGGTAGGTCCCAGCCGGCGCTCGTGTTGCACAGCTCGAGCGCCGGATGGCCGGCGACCTGCGTCGGCAGCTCCCGGTCGTCGACGACGTACTTGAACACGACCGCAGTCTGACGCGTCGCGGCACGGCACGCCAACCGGTCTCAGGGGTACGACCGGTTAACAGCCGTCTTGCGGTCAGCGCGGGCGGATGCCCGAGGAACGCGCGGCTCCCCCAGACGTGCGCGCCGGCCGCACGAGTGGGCGCTGCTCGACGCACCCGTGGCGGACGCCCGCACTCCTGGGGCGGCGGCCTCCACGCATTGGGCGCAGGTTCACGAGGAGACGGACCGTCTCTGTCGTCGCCACCATCGCTCGTGCCGCGGCGGATGTCACACGGGCGCCGCGGGTACCTCGACGGGACTCGGGTGCTCGTGGCGCGAACGACGGTGCGGCACGTGCCGGTGGCCGGCGCCGCTCGCGGGCCTCGTGGCCGCGAGGAGGCCTGTGCCGCAGAGCAGTACGGCGAACGCGACGGCCGGCGCGACGTCCCCGACCAGGAAGAAGACGGGACGGTTGCCGAGGATGTCGACCCCGACGACCGACACCATGAGGATGCCGAGGAACACGACGAAGGCCGCGACCGCGGCGAGGATGTCCGGCCACCGACGTGCCTCCGCGGCAGCCGCGTCGCTCCCACCGGGTGACCGAGGACCGTGGTCGAACCGCAGGAAGGCGGCGACGAGCGCGGCGGTCACGGCAGCGAGCACGACGATCAGCACGGGACGCGTCAGCCACCACGACACCGATGCGACCGCCGGCTGCCTGATGCCGACGGCACGGAGCGCGAGCAGCGTGACCATGAGCGCCGTGAGGTGCCAGAGGAACGCGGTCATGGCGAACCGGCCGACGACGGCGACGCCCTTCCAGACAGCCGGCCGCGCCAGCGCTCGGTCCGCGAGCGGGCGGACCGCGACGACCAGGCCGCAGATGCCGATGCCCTGCGCGAGGAGGGCGACCGTCGGCGGGGCCATGTTCGAAACGGCCTCTCCCGGCAGCCCGACCATCGACACCGGGTAGGCCCCGAACCCGACGAGCAGGGCCATCGCCGCGTAGCCGCCGACGGCCATCACGGCGCCGACGCGCGGCGTGAGCCGCCCATCACGCCAGAGGAACCCGAGCTGGTGAAGGGCCAGCCACACGAGCGCGAACTGGAGATTCCCCACGAGCGCCGGGCCGCCGCCGAACCGCACGGCATCGACGACACAGGCCGCCGCGACGAGGGCGACGACGACCCGGACCCCGAACCGCAGGTGCAGTCGTCGCAGGAGTGGCGCGAAGGCGCAGACCCCGAGGTAGATGCCGACGAACCACAGCAGCTGTGGCACGAGGACGAGCGCGTCACGCGCGAGCCGAGTCCGGTCGGAGGAGCCGGAGGTCACGCCCGACAGGTGGGCCGCGACGCCGCCCGCGACCCAGACGACGAGGAAGGCAGCCGTCGGACGCAGCAGGCGAGTCGTGCGGGACCGCACGAACGCGGCGTATCGGCCCCGCGGCGCCGGCCATCGTCGCTCGAGCGACTCGAGGGCGTGGGCGTGGGCCAGGCCGCCGACGAGGAAGAACAACGGCATGACCTGGAGCACCCAGGTGAGCGGCTGGAGCGCGGGCACCGCGACGAGCGCGTTGGAGATGTGGCCGTCGGCCGTGATGTCGACCATCAGCCAGTGCCCGAGCATGACGACGACGAGCGAGCCGGCACGCAGCGTGTCGGCCCAACGGTCCCGGTTCGAGGGTGTCGCTGCGTCGACCTCGGCGGCGGTCGGTCCGGGCGAGCGCGAGTCCCGGGCGCGCGGTCGCGGGCTGCGCGAGGTCCGCGGGGAGGTCGTCGTCACCTCGTCATGACAGCACGACCGGCGACCCGAGCGGATGGGTTCACGTGCTCAGGTCGCCGGTCGGAGGGTATGGGCGCCAGAGGGGTTTCCGGCGCGTGGGCGCGTCAGCCCTGGGGCGGCGTCGTCGTCCCTGGCGGTGTCTGGCGTCGGCTTGTGGAGTCGGCCGCCGGCTCAGTAGCCGTCGTCGCGACGCTCGACGCGGCGCTCGACGACCTCGTCGGTGTCACGGTGCTCGACGACGTCCGGGCCGCCCCGGCGCTCGGTGACGACCGTGTGCTGGGTGCGCGTCCGCTGGGCGTTCATGATGAGGCCGAGGATGATCGCGAGCGCGCCCGCGACCATGAGGATGATGCCGACCGTGTTTCCCGTGCCGCTGCTCATGTTGAGAACGTCGGAGTCGAGGTTGGTGAAGTAGAAGATCGCACCGACCACGAGAAGGAAGATCCCGAGTCCGATACCCATCTGCACTCCTTCGTCGGAGCGCGCCCTGCTGGCACGCCTCTCGCAGGCCCCATACCCCACGGTCTGCGTTTCCGCACGGCCGCGCCGCCGCCGCTGGCGCCCGGTCCCGGCCCTCAGTACTGCTGACGGGTGCGACGGGCCTGACCCACGCGGCCACCGATGGCCGCGACGAGGAGCAGGACCACTGCGACACCGAGCGCCGCCCCGAGCTCGACGTAGAGGCCCCTGGCGGCCAGGCCGTAGGCCGCGTCGGCCACCGTGCGCGCCACGGCGGGCGCGACGGCCGGATCGACGCGGTCGATGAGCGGGCCGCGGGCCATCATGACGGCCAGGATGCCGAGGAGTGACACCACACCCCAGCCGACCGCGAGCCACGCTGCCGCACGGGCGTGCCGCACCGCGACGACGATGGCGAGCAGCCCGAGGACGGCGACGGCGAGCGGACCCCACGTCCCCCAGGTCGATGTCAGCCGGTAGAGCCGCTGGGCCGTCGCGAGCTGGGACTCCTCGACGAGGGGGACGCGGATCGTCGGCTTGAGCGCCGCCGCGACGTCGGCGGCACCGGCCTGCTGGAGGGCCGACGTGACGCCGGGCAGGGGCACCTGCAGGACGAGGGAGACCCGGCCGTCGGCATCGACGGGAGTGTGGGCCCGGCCCTGCATGATCGCGACGAACCGCTGGTGCGCCTGGCGGATCGACGCCGTCCACGCTCGCTCGACCGTGCGGCTCGCGACGATCCTCGTCGCCTCGCTCCGGATGACCGGCTCCAGAGCGCGCTCGGCCACCGGTTGCAGCTCGATGGCGTCGAGCACTCCCGTCGTCAGGGTGTCCGCGAGGGTCTCCTGCACCTTGGGCTGGGTGACGACGGGCCCGAGCTCGCGGGCGAAGGCGTCGGTGTCGGTGAGCGTCGTGGAGGCCCAGAAGGCGACGAGCGCGACCGGCAGCAGCACGACGGCGAGCAGCCCGAGCAGAGTCGCGATGAGCGACCTGAAGAACCAGCCTGAGGACGATGTGGGCACGGAACCCCTTGTCTCGTAGGGCGACTCACGCGTCGCAGTGGAAAGTGTCTCCGGACCGAGGGAGTCCAGCTGTCGGTCGCCGGCCCTCCCCACAGGTGGGCTACACCCCGCGAAGGTCGAGGTCCAGTCTGGCGGGTGCGTTCGCATCGAACACCACCGGAATGCCCCAGTCCTGCTGGAACAGGTGGCAGGCAGCGTGCTCGGGCACCTCGCCGGTGTCGGGGTCCCCGTCACACGCGGCGGCCTGGACCGACACGTGGAGCGTGCCGGACCCGACGCCGTCCCGGAGCACGAGGGTGCGGGTCAGTCCCGGCGTCCGGCCGGCACCCTCGACGAGGAGCGCGTCCGGGGTCGCGGACACGTCCAGACGCGTCGGGTCGCCCCACCGGAGGTCGAGCTTCTGCCCCGTGGGTGGCACGAAGCTCACCTCGAGGTGCACCTCGCCCGCGGGCAGTGCGGTCGGCGGGCGCTGCGTGCGGTGCGCCGGGCCCTGCACCTGCTGCGCCTCCGCCGGAAGCGGCACGCGGACGAGCCGGTGCGCCGCCGACTCCACGACGACCAGACGCGTCGCGCCGGTGGCGGGGTCGACCTCGACCACGGCGTCGCTCGGCTCGGCGAGGCCCTGGGTGAGCGTCGACACCTGACGCGTCGCCGGGTCGAAGCGGCGGACCGCGCCGTTGTAGGTGTCGCTGACGGCGACCGAGCCGTCGGGCAGCTCGGTGACTCCCAGGGGGTGCTGCAGCAGCGCCTCGGAGGCGTCGCCGTCGCGGTGCCCGAAGTCGAACAGCCCCGTTCCGACGTGCGTCTCGACGGCCAGGGACCCGTCCGCGGCACGCGCCACCGAGCGCAGGGCCGACGTCTCGGAGTCGGCGACCCAGAGCCGCGCCCCGTCGGCGGACGTGGCGAGGCCGGAGGGCTGGGCGAACCAGGCCTCGGGCGCGGGTCCGTCGACGAGACCCTCGTTCGACGTGCCGCCGAGCACCTCGACGGTGCCCTCCTCCACGGTGTGGCCGGGGGTCCACGCCCACAGCTGGTGCGTGCCGGCCATCGCGATGACGACGCGTCCCTCGAACCACGCGAGGTCCCACGGGGTCGACAGTGCCTGCCCGAGGGCGGGGCCGCCGCCGGTGCGCTCGCGCAGCTGGTGGCCGGTGCCGGCGAGGGTGACGACCGCGCCGTCCGCGACGCGGATCCCCTTGAGCGCGTGGCCTACCGAGTCGGCGACAAGAAGGTCGACCCCGAGGCGGTCGCGGACCTCGGGAGTGGCGAGCAGGACACCCTGCGGCTCGGCCAGCACACCGGGGCCACCCCAGCGGGCCCGCTCGGTCTCGAGGTCCGGCTCGAGGTGCACGACGGCGTGGCCGGCGGTGTCGGACACGACGAAGGAGCCGTCCGCCAGCGCGACCGCCTTGCCGGGGAAGCGCAGCGCGGTGTCGGGCGGCGGCGGGACCACGTACGGGTCGTCACCGGGCTGGAGCGTGCCCTTGGCGCGATGCTCCTCGACGAGCTCACCGACGAGGGCCGCCAGCCCCGGGCCGTGGCCCTCCCCCGACATCGAGGCGACGACGAAGCCCTCCGGGTCGATGACGACGAGCGTCGGCCAGGCCCGCGCCGTGTAGGCGTCCCATGTCGTCAGCTCGGGATCGTCGAGGACGGGGTGGTGCACGGCGTACCGCTCGACGGCGGCGGCGAGCGCGTCCGGGTCGGCCTCGTGCTCGAACTTCGGCGAGTGGACCCCGACGATCGTCAGGGCGTCCGGGTACTGCTCCTCGACCGGACGCAGCTCGTCGAGGACGTGGAGGCAGTTGACGCAGCAGAAGGTCCAGAAGTCGAGGACGACGACCCGCCCGCGGAGGTCGCCCAGGGACAGGCTCCGCCCGCCGGTGTTGAGCCAGCCGCGACCGACGAGCTCCGGGGCGCGGACCTTGACGCGGGCTCGAGGAGAGGCGGAGGAGGTGGGTACGGTGCTCACCCCAGCGACGATACGTCGGGCCGGTCGGCCTTCCCCGGGCGGTCCGGGAACGGGCCACGAGTGCGGTGTTCCGTCAGGAGTGCGCGCTGCACGGCCCGCTCCTGGCGCGAACGCGGCTGCCTGCGGCCAACGTGCACGCCCACGTGCGCCGCGTCGGGTCAGAGGCGGCGGTCGGCGAGGACCGGGAAGTCCTCCCGCCACTGCCGCACGGCGTCGATGTCGACCTCGACGCTGAGGACCTCCTCGCCCGCACCGGCCTCGGCGAGGACCCGGCCGGTGGCGTCGACGGCCTGCGAGCGACCCCCCATCTCGTGACCGGCATGGGTCCCTGCGGTGTTGCACTGGAGCACGGCGCACTGGTCCTCGACGGCGCGGGCCCGCCCGAGCAGCGTCCAGTGCTCGACGCGTCGCATCGGCCAGGCGGCGGGCACGACGAACACGAGCGCACCGTCACCGACGAGGCGACGGTACAGCTCGGGAAAGCGCAGGTCGTAGCACGTGGACAGGCCGACCGGCACCTCCTCGCCACCCGCGACGGGGACGGGGACGACGACGAGGTCGGCGCCGGCATCCATGAGCCGCGGCTCGCCGTCACCGAAGCCGAACCGGTGCACCTTGCGGTACGTCGCCACGAGCTCACCCTGCGGCGAGAAGACGAGGCTCGTGTTCCAGACCCCGTGGTCCCCCTCGGCGAGGGGCTGGCCGCGTTCGACGATCGACCCGCCGTGCAGGGTCACGCCGGCGTCGCGGGCGGCGTCCGCGAGGGCGGTCGCGACGGGGCCGTCGACCGCCTCGGCCCGCTCGTCCCAGTGCCGGTAGTCGAAGCCGCCGGCCGGCCAGAGCTCGGGCAGCACGACGAGGTCGTGGCCCTCCTGCTCGCGGACGAGACGCGTGACGCGCGCGGTGCGGTCGGCGACGGACTCGTCGTCACCGTAGGCGAGCTGGATGAGGGCGACCTTCATGGGTCCACTCTCACACGTCGGTCCGGGGCGTGGCCCGTCCGCTGCCCCGGGCGCGCACCCGCTCGGCCCGGCGCGCCACCGCGAGACCGGAGCGTCGGCGGGCGAGGTCCTCGCGCAGCTCGGGGTCGTCCTGCACCAGCCACACCAGCCCGCAGTCCTGCGGGCCCGTGGCGCCGGGGACGCAGAGCGTGCACGGCTCGCCGAGGCGAATCGGGCACTGCGGCACGGGAACTCGGGCCATCTCCACTCCTTCCCACCTCATACTACATGACGTAGTAGAGACCGGTGTCCCAGGACGCGACGCGTGGGGCCGCCGCCGGTCCGAGCCGACCGGACGGGTGTCCTCGACGCCCGCTCAGCGCGGCGTGTGCTCGTCGCGGCGGGCCAGCTCGGCGAGCCGCTCGTTGTACGCGGCCAGCTCGGCGTCGCCGTCCCGGTCGGCCCGTCGGTCGCGACGCGTGGACTCCGCCTTGTCGGACCGGAACCACTGGGCCGCAACGACGAGGGCGAGCACGAGGCTGGGCAGCTCGCCGATGGCCCAGGCGACGCCGCCGCCGAAGCGCTGGTCCGCGAGCGGGTCGGGCACCCACGGGAGGCGGATCGTCGTGAAGAAGTCCGCGCCGAGCAGGGTCGTGCCGGTGATCATGGCGACACCGAAGAAGGCGTGCGCCGCGATCGTCGCGAAGAGGACGATGAGCCGCAGGGCGGGGCTCCACCGCTTCGGCCCCGGGTCGATGCCGATGAGAACCCACGCGAAGAGGTACCCGGCGAGCACGAAGTGGGCGGTCATGAGCAGGTGCCCCGTGTGGGTCGTCAGCGCCAGCTCGAACAGGCCGGTCCAGTAGAAGACGACGAGGCTGAAGAAGAAGAAGGCCGCCGCGAAGACGGGGTTGCCGACGACCTTGAGGACCGGCGAGTGCACGAGGCCGAGGACGAGCTCGCGCGGGCCGAGGGTGCCGTCGCGGCGCGGCCGCAGGCTGCGCAGCGCCAAGGTCACGGGGGCCCCGAGCACGAGGAAGATCGGCACGACCATCGCCTCGATCATGTGCAGCGTCATGTGCCACGAGAACGAGACGCGGCCGTAGATGCCGAGCACGCCGTTGGTGGCGTAGGCGAACAGGGCCCAGCCGGCGACCCACGCCACGACGCGCAGCACCGGCCACCGGTCACCGCGACGGCGCAGCCGCACGACGCCGGCCACGTACAGCCCCAGGGCGAGCAGCGCGGTGGCGAGGAAGAGCCACTCGACCCGCCACGCCGTGACCCACGACAGCGCGGTCGGCGCGGGCGGGGGCGGGAACCCGGTGAGGACGAGGGCCATACTGGGGTTCGGCTCGGTCTCGGGCACCGGCGGCTGGCTGCGCGCCAGGGCCGTGGCGACGCCGAACGCCAGGCCCATGACGAGCGACTCACCCACCGCCAGGCGCACGAAGAGCCGCCCGCGCGGCAGCCCCCCCGACGCGCCCGCCACGGCGGCGTCGAGGCGGTCGAGCGTCACGCGCCGGTGCCAGGCCCCGGCGGCGCCGAGGACGACGAACGCGACGGTCTTGACGACGAGGAGGACGCCGTACGGCGTCGCGATGTCGGACAGGGAGCCGAGGCGCACCGTCGCGTTCATGACGCCGGACACCCCGAGGGTCACGAAGCACCACAGCGCGACGGTGGAGTACCGCCGGGCGACGATGCCGACGGCGTCGCCGAGCGAGTGCCAGAGGACGAGCAGCGCGAGGAGGCCACCGACCCAGACGGCCGCGCTCAGCAGGTGCGCGGCGATGGAGTTGACCGCGGTCTCGTGGTCGGCCGACCCGCCCGCGTGACCGGCCAGGCCGAGGACGAGGACCCCGAACGTGGACACGGCGGCGAGGGCCAGTGTCACGGCGCGCGAACGGGCGACGGCCGCGACCGAGGCGACGAGGAAGGCGCAGCAGGCGCTGATGACGCCGACGCGCAGCGACTCGATCGACCACACCTCGGGCAGCAGGCCGCCGAAGGCCGGGTCGGACAGCGGCACACCGGCGGCATCGGCGAGGCCGAGGACCACTCCGGCGACGCCGGCGGCGGCCCACACGAAGGCCGCGGGCACGGCGATGCGCAGGGCGTCGGCGCGACGCGGCTCGTCGGGCGCCGCGCTGGCCGCGGAGGTGCGGCCGGGAACCATCGTCGCGCCGAGGAGCAGGGCACCCAGTGTCAAGGCGGCGGCGACGTCGTGGACGACGCGGACGAGCGGAAGGGCCCATCGGACCCCGGCGCCGGCATCGACGAGACCCCCCGGCAGCGGCGCCGCGGCGCCGGTCGAGCGGGCCGCGAGGACGGACGCCAGCAGGCCGACGACGAGCGCGCCGGCGACGGCCCACGCGGGGCGCGAGAGCCGGTCCGCGGGGGCGGGCTCGGGCGGCTCTCGGTGCACGGCGGACATGCTCCAAGGGTAAGTAGTGTGGTGACATGCCCATCCACCCGGCCGCCCCTGTCGACCGCGACGGCCTGCTCGACGCGTTCGACCAGACCGTGCTGTCGATCATCGATCTCGGGTACGCATGCCGCGACGAGGACTTCGAGCGCGACACCGAGTGCCCCGGCTGGACGGTCAAGGACCAGTTCTCGCACGTCGTGGGCGCCGAGAAAGCCTTCGCCGGCGTGCGCCGTTCGCGGGTCGACGTGCCGGACTACCCGCACATCCGCAACGACCTCGGCCGCGTCGTCGAGCAGGACGTCGAGAGCCGGCGTGCCATCTCGGGGCGTGACGTCGTCGCCGAGCTGGCGGAGTTCCACCCCGGGCGGATGGCCGCGCTGCGCGCCTCCGGAGCCGACCTCGACACCGTCATCGGCGGGTTCTTCGGCCCCGAGGCCACGTTCGGCCTGCAGCTGCGGCGGCGGATCGTCGACATGTGGTGCCACGAGCAGGACATCCGCGCCGCCCTCGACCGCCCCGGCAACCTCGACTCCCCCGCCGCCGCCGTCTTCACCGAGGAGATCCTCGACGCCCTGCCCCGCGTGGTGGCGCGGGTGGCCGACATCGAGCCGGGGCACGCCGTCGTCCTCGACGTCACCGGACCGGTGCAGGCCCGCGGTGGGGTCCGCGTGTGCACGGGCGAGGACGGGCGGCCCTTCGGCGAGGCGCTCTTCAGCGGCCAGCACCGCGCCGAGGGGGAGGAGCAGCTCGACGTCACGTCGATCCAGCTGACGACCGACGCCCTGACCCGGCGCGCCGCCGGGCGCCGTGAGGTCGACGACCTGCGCTTCTCGGTCCACGGCGATGAGGCCATCGCGCGCCGCGTCCTCCAGGCGCTCGTCCTGACCCACTGACCCACCCGGGGCCGCCAGGGTCGCAAACGCTCGACCCGTGCCCAACGTTGGACAGGGACCTCGCGCCGGGGTGGGCGCCCGGGGAAAGCGACGCAGAACCTGGGCAGCGTCCGGACGTCCTCCGAGGGGTCTCCGACCGTTGCTCGAACGTCGGGCTGCGTTCTCGCAGTGCATGATCCGTCACGATGCCAGCTCCCGAGGGGACCCTCCGTCCACCGCCGGACCGCAGCCGACCACCCGACCCGCCCTTGCCAAACGTTGGACAAGGGCTTAACGTCGAGGCAGCCGGTCAAGCCAGCGCCGCTTCGGGGACTTCCCATGGAGGATTGCCATGACCGACATCACGGTTGGTCCGCGCAAGGACGCACGTACGCGAGAGCTGATCACCACCTTCCGCACCTCGGACTCCGAGTCCGAGCGCAACGAGGCGCTCGAGGCCGTCACGAGGCTGCACATGCCCCTCGCCCGGTCGCTCGCCCACCGCTACTCGGGCAAGGGTCTGGACCGCGAGGACCTCGAGCAGGTCGCGTTCCTCGCCCTGCTCAAGGCGGTGCAGCGCTTCGACCTCGACAAGACCACCGAGTTCGGTGCCTACGCCACGCCCACCATCACCGGCGAGCTGCGTCGCTACTTCCGCGACTACGGCTGGCTCGTCCGGCCGCCGCGCGAGCTGCAGGAGCGTCGCCAGCTCGTCACCGACACCCGCTCGCGTCTCGAGCAGGTCCTCGGCCACGACCCCGACCCCGACGAGCTCGCCGAGGAGCTCGCCATTCCCGTCGAGTCGGTCAAGGAGGCCCAGGTCGCGGCGTCGAACCTGCGGCCCGCCTCGCTCGACGTGACGACGAGCGAGGGCGGGCGGCCGGTCCTCGACCTCCTCGACGCCCGCGGCGACCTCGGCGACGACCCGGCCCTCGACGACTCGATCGTCGTCCGGTCGGCCATCCTGCGGCTGCCCGCCCGCGAGCAGGAGATCATCGAGCGCCGCTTCGTCGACGACATGACCCAGGCCGAGATCGCCGAGTCGATGGGCCTGTCGGCCATGCAGGTCAGCCGCCTGCTGCGCCGGATCCTGGAGTCCCTGCGCCGCCAGCTCGACGCCGAAGGCGTCGCGAGCGCCTGAGAGCAGGGGGGCGGAGGCGTCCGGGCGTGGAGTTCGCGCCCTCCTGCCTCGGCACCCAGTGCGCGGGCGCCGACCCAACGGTCCCGCCCGTCGCCCACCACGGTCGACGCGTCCGGTTCGTGCGGACGCGTCGACCGGTGCGTGGCGCTCGGCGCCCCGGTCCGTCGCGGGTCAGCTCTTCGGCGGCACCGGGAACTGCGACTCCTGGCCCTGGATGACCTGCGTCGCGACGTGCGCGAGCTTCATGTTGAGCTCCTGGGACGTCCGGCGCAGCAGCTCGAACGCGGCGTCGCCGCTGATGTGGTGGGCCGCCATGAGCAGGCCGACGGCCTTGCCGATCTCGCGGTTGCTGTGCAGGCCCTGACGCAGGGTCGCGGCCTCCTCCCGCGCCCGGATGGCCATGAGCGCCACCGACGCGAACGAGGCGATGACGGCACCGACGTCCGCCGACGCGCGGGTCAGGCCGCCCGGGGTGTCGGAGAAGAGGTTGAGCGCGCCGACCTTGTCCCCCTCGAGGAGCAGCCGGTACCCGATGGCCGAGCGCACCGGCGTCTCGGCGACGATCCGCTCGGTGAAGCGGGGCCAGGGCGTCGTCGCGTTCGTGAGGTCGGGGTCGTGCTGGTAGGCCTCGTCGAGGATGGCGTCGACGCACGGGCCCTCGCCGAGCTCGAGCTCGATCTGGTCGATCCGTCGGGCGATGTCGTCGGTCGAGGCCGCCGTCAGGTAGCGGTCGTGCGAGCGCATGAGCAGCGAGGCCCGGTCACAGCCGTCGACCAGACGCACGGCCGCGTGGACGAGGGCGTGGTGGATCGAGCCGGCGTCGGCCCCCGAGTAGATGAGTGCCGAGAGCCCGTGGAACGCGTCCTGGATCGTCGCGTCCTGCGCCGTCGTGGCCGTGACGGAGGCATCGGGCACGGGCAGGTCGCTCGCGGACGCGCCCGGAGTCGGTGGGTCGACGGGAACGTCGGCGAGGTCGTCGGCGGGCATGGCACTTCCTGAGGGGTCGGGATCCGTCGCACCGTGCTCCCTTTCGAACACGGCGACGGCGCAGACATCTTGGCATCTCCCCCGAGGCGCATGCACAGACAACCACATGCGGACCGCGGCCGGGCACCCGACCGGCCACCCGCCCCGCCACTCCCGGTGACCCCGCGTCCTCGCCCGCCGCTCCGGGGCGCGTTTGACAGCGGGAACGCGCGGTCCAATACTTGCTTGGTGCAAACAAGCAATTCGGGACCGTCGTGACCGTCGACAGGGAGGACGCGAACGCCGTCTTCATGGCGTTGCTCCGCGTGCAGAAGCTGCTCGTGGCGGCCAAGCACACCGCGCCGCGCATCCACGACGGCGTCGACGCGTCCGTCTACCCCGTGCTGTTCGTCGTCGCCCGGTCCTCCGACCCCGTGCGGATCTCCGACCTCGCCACGATGCTGCACAACGACGTGTCGACCGTGAGCCGCCAGGTGAGCGCGCTCGTCACGACCGGGCTGCTGGCCAAGACGGCCGACCCGAACGACGGTCGGGCGCTCGTCGTGTCGATGACCGACGAGGGACGCACCGTCCTGGACCACATCCTCGAGAGCAGGTCCTCCTGGTTCCAGGGACTCCTGCAGGCCTGGGACGGGGCCCGCGTCGCCACCTTCGTCACCGACCTGCACGAGCTCGCCGACGCGCTCGACACCAACCTGCGTGCCCGGGGCGCGGCCGTTCCGCCCATGCCCTTCGCCGCCACCACGTCATCGGACGGCCCGGCCGACCGACACAACAGGAAGGACTGACATGTCCGACACCACCACGGGTCCGTCGGGAGCGGCGAACAGCCCGGTGCGGGCCACCGAGGACCCGCCGCTGGCGCACCGTGAGATCGTGACGATCCTCGTCGGCCTGATGATGGGGATGTTCCTCGCCGCGCTCGACCAGACGATCGTCGCGAGCGCCATGCGCGTCATCGCCGACGACCTCAAGGACCTCGCCGGCCAGGCCTGGGTCACCACCGCGTACCTCATCACCTCGACGATCGCGACGCCGCTCTACGGCAAGCTGTCCGACATCTACGGGCGCAAGAAGTTCTTCCTCTTCGCCATCTCGATCTTCACGATCGGCTCGATGCTCTGCACGCTGGCGTGGTCGATCCCGTCGCTCGCCGCCTTCCGCGCCGTCCAGGGCATCGGCGCCGGTGGCCTGTTCTCGCTGTCCCTGGCGATCATCGGTGACATCGTGCCGCCGCGCGAGCGCGCCAAGTACCAGGGGTACTTCCTGGCCGTGTTCGGCACCTCGAGCGTGCTCGGCCCCGTCATCGGCGGCTTCTTCGCCGGTCAGGACACCCTCCTCGGCGTCACCGGGTGGCGGTGGGTCTTCCTCGTCAACGTGCCGATCGCCGTCGCCGCGCTCATCGTCGTGACCCGCACCCTGCACCTGCGACACCACCGCCTCGACCACCGCATCGACTACTGGGGCGCGGTGACGCTCGCCGTCGCGCTCGTCCCGCTCCTCATCGTCGCCGAGCAGGGCCGCGAGTGGGGCTGGGGCTCGGGCACGTCCGTCCTCTGCTACGGCATCGGCCTCGTCGGGCTCGTCGCGTTCTTCCTCGTCGAGCGGGCCATGGGTGAGGAGGCACTGCTGCCGCTGCGCCTCTTCCGCAACCGCACCGTGGGCGCCGGCTCGATCGCGTCGGTCTTCATCGGCATGGGCATGTTCGGTGGGCTCGCCTCCCTGCCGCTCTACCTCCAGATCGTCCAGGGCGCGAGTCCGACGCAGGCCGGCCTGATGCTGCTGCCGATGACGCTCGGCATCATGAGCGGCTCGGTGATCTCCGGCCAGCTCATCTCCCGCACCGGCCGCTACCGCCACTTCCCGATCATCGGAGCCATCCTGCTCGTCCTGGCGCTCCTCGGGTTCCACTACGTCACCGCCGACACCGCGCTGTGGATGGTCATGGTCGGGATGTTCTTCTTCGGCCTGGGCCTCGGCTTCAACTTCCAGCCGCTGACCCTGGCGATCCAGAACGCCGTGGACCGCCGCGACATGGGGGTGGCCACGTCGTCCGCGACCTTCACCCGGCAGATCGGTGGCACGCTCGGCACCGCCGTCTTCCTGTCCATCCTCTTCGCCCAGGCCGGCACGAAGATCGGCGAGGCGTTCGGGCGGATCGCGCCGACGCCGACGTTCCAGGCGGCGCTGCGCAACCCCACCGGCGGCGACCCTGCGGTCAACAAGCAGTTCGTCGAGCAGCTGCACGCCGCCCAGCAGTCCGGTGCCGGTTTCGGGGCGGGCGGTGCCGCGCTGCAGGACAGCTCGTTCATCCAGCACCTGGACCCGCGCCTGGCCCGGCCGTTCCTCGTCGGGTTCGCCGACTCGATGTCGGTCGTGTTCCTCGCGGCGGCGGCCGTCATGGTGCTCGCCGTCATCGCGACGTTCTTCCTGCCGCACGTCGACCTCGGGCCCAAGCCGGGGCAGCCGGGCGGCCAGAAGGGTGACGCGGAGGTGGCCCCGGTGGCCGCAGCCGGCCACTGACCCTCAGAGCCCGCCCCTCGCCGGCAACACACCGAGCAGCTGCCAACGCCCTTCAGGCTGTCTCTTATACACATCTCCGAGCCCACGAGACGGAGCTACATCTGGGGGGGGGG
>NZ_JBPGXG010000017.1:0-47217 GCF_056755255.1 Monashia sp. HAY1-5C
TCCGTCGTCGGCAGCGTCAGATGTGTATAAGAGACAGGGGCTCACACCCCGGCGTCGAGCCAGGCGGCCACGTCCTCGAGCGCCTGCTTGCGCACCCGTTCCGGCGCGAGGCTGGCCTCCAGCGAGCCCCTGGCCAGCGCGGCCAGGCCCGCGTCGTCGAACCCGAGGTCGCGGGCCGCGGCGTACTGGGCGGCGAGCCGCGACCCGAACAGCAGGGGGTCGTCGGCCCCGAGGGCGACCCGCACCCCGGCGTCGACGATCTGCCGCAGCGGCACGTCGGCCGGATCGGCGTACACGCCGAGCGCGACGTTGCTGCCCGGGCACACCTCGAGGGTGACGCCCGCCTCGGCGACTGCGTCGAGCACCTGCGGGTCCTCGACACAGCGCACCCCGTGGCCGATGCGGTTCGGGGAGAGTGCCTCCAGCGTCTCCATGACGGCCTGGGCGCCGAGCAGCTCGCCGCCGTGCGGCACGAGCACGAGGCCCGCCCGTCGGGCGATCTGGAAGGCGTGCGCGAACTCGGCGGTGCTCCCGCGCCGTTCGTCGTTGCTCAGGCCGAACCCGACGACGTGGCCCGGCTCGTCGCCGGCATACCTCGCCGCGAGCCTCGCGAGCGTGCGGGCCTCGAGGGGATGGCGCATGCGGCTGGCCGCCACGACGACGCCGACGCCGATGCGGCCCGATGCCGAGACGGACCGTGCCTCGTCGAGGACGACCTCGAGCGCGGGCGTCAGGCCGCCGACGAACGGCGCGTACGACGTCGGGTCGACCTGGATCTCGAGCCAGCGCGACCCCTCGGCGGCGTCGTCCTCGGCGGCCTCGCGCACGATGCGGCGCATGTCCGCCTCACCGCGCACGCAGCTGCGGGCGGCGTCGTAGAGGCGCTGGAAGCGGAACCAGCCCCGCTCGTCGGTGGCCCGCGCCAGGCGGGGCGGCCACGCACCGAGGAGCGCGTCCGGCAGCCGCATCCCGTGCGTCTCGGCGAGCTCGCGCACCGTCGCGACGCGCATCGACCCGGTGAAGTGCAGGTGCAGGTGGGCCTTGGGCAGGGCCCGCACGTCGCGCGTCATGGCCGACAGCATGGCACCGCGCCGGCCGCAGCCCGAGGACCGGCGTTTCGCGCGCTTCTGAACGGAGCGCGCGAAACCCGGTCGGTGCGCGGGAAATGTCGCGCGCCCGAACCTGGATTCGCGCGCTTCTGGACGGAGCGCGCGAAACGTGGTCGGAGCGCGGGAAATGTCGCGCGCCGGAACCTGGATTCGCGCGCCGACGCGGCCGCGTCGTGCGTTGTGTCCGGGGTCAGCGGTCCTCGGGCTCGTCCGCGATCTCGTCGACGACGTGCACCGCGGCCTCCTCGGCGGACGCGGCAGCCCCGTCGATCCCGACGTCGGTGGCCCACACCTGCTTCTCGGCGTCCTCGTGCGCCCCCTCGTCGTCGGCGACGAGGCGACCGGCGCGCTGGTCGCCGACCTCGTTGTCACCGAGCCAGTCGTCCTCGGCCGCGATGGAGTCGGGGTCGTCACCGCCGAGGCGGTCCTCGTCGAGGCCACTCTCGTTCTCGGGCCGCCCGTACGCCGAGGCGGGGTCGGGCTCCTCCTGCAGGATGCGCTGGTCGATCGTCTCGTCGAGGGACTGCTCGTAGGCGGTCGTCCCGAACGCGTCGGTGCCTCGCTCGGTCTCGGGCGGGGAGTAGCCCCGGTCCAGCGGGTCGTCGACGTCCTCGTCGTCCAGGTCCTCGATGTTCGAGGGCTGGTCCTCGTCGTCGACGCTGTAGGTCGTCAGGTCGTCGCTGATGCTGTCGTCGGGCCCGGTGTCGCTCACCGTGTCGCTCCTTCCGCGGCGGGGACGGTGCTCTGCGAGGTCCCTACCCCGGCTGCACGCTCCCGTGTCACCTTCTCGGCGGCGGCGAGGGCCACGCACGTCGCGACGCCCGCCATGGCGGTGCGGACCTCCTCGAGGGTCGGGAAGGTCGGGGCGAGGCGGATGTTGCGGTCGCGCGGGTCCTGACCGTGCGGGAACGAGGCCCCCGCCGGGGTCAGGGCGATGCCGGCCGCCTTGGCCAGCTCGACGACGCGCGAGGCCGTGCCGTCGAGCACGTCGAGGTTGACGAAGTAGCCGCCGGTCGGGTGGCTCCACGTGGCCACCTCGAGCCCCGCCAGGCCCGCGGTCAGGGCCTCGTCGACGGCGGCGAACTTCGGGGCGATGATCTCGCGGTGCCGGCGCATGTGCGCGCGGACGCCGTCGGCGTCGCGGAAGAACTCGACGTGGCGCAGGTGGTTGACCTTGTCGGGACCGATCGAGGCCATCGACAGGTGCTTGAGGTACCACCGGACGGTCGCCTCGCTCGCCGCGAGGACCGCGACGCCCGCCCCCGCGAAGGTGATCTTCGAGGTCGAGGCGAACATGATCGGCCGGTTCGGGTTCCCCGAGGCGGCCGCCAGCGTGAGGATGTCCGCACTCTTGCCCTCGTCGTCGGTGAGGTGGTGGAACGCGTAGGCGTTGTCCCAGAAGATCGTGAAGTCCGGCGCCGCGGTCGGCATCGCGGCGAGGCGGGCCGCGACCTCCTGCGACACGACGGCCCCCGTCGGGTTGGCGTAGGTCGGCACGATCCAGATGCCCTTGACGGTCGGGTCGTCCTTGACGAGCGCCTCGACGGCCGCCATGTCCGGGCCGTCGTCGTGCATGTCGACGTTGACCATCTCGATGCCGAGCTCGGCGAGCATCGAGAAGTGGCGGTCGTAGCCGGGCACGGGGCAGATGAACTTCACGGCGGGCTCCTGCGACCACGGCCGCGGCGAGCCGACGCCGCCGAACAGGAGCAGGTCGACGACCGTCGTGTACATCATCGTCAGGCTCGAGTTGCCGCCGGCGACGACCTGCGACGCGTCGACCCCGAGCAGGTCGGCGAAGATCTCGCGCAGCTCGGACAGCCCCTCGAGGCCGCCGTAGTTGCGGACGTCGACGCCGCCGCGGTCCTTCGTCGTCGTCGGCAGCCGGAGCAGGTCGTCGGACAGGTCCAGCTGGGCGCTCGAGGGCTTGCCGCGCGTCAGGTCCAGCGTGAGGCTGCGGTCCTTCAGGGCCGCATAGGCTGCCTGCTGCTCCGTGAGGAAGGCGGCGAGGTCGTCGTCGGACAGGGACGCGAGGGGGCTGCGCGAGTTCGTCACGTCCACGATCCTGCCACCGGGTGCGCGACCCGAGCAGGGCGGTCCGCATGCCGGTGGTGTGGCGCCGCGACGGCCGGTTCGCGTCGGGCCGATCCGTCCCGTATGATCGTCGCTCGGACGGCTGACGCTGGCCATGCTGTCGCATGCCGTCCCGCCGCGGTCGCCCCACGACCACGGCGAAGGGCAATAGCTCAATTGGTAGAGCACTGGTCTCCAAAACCAGCGGTTGGGGGTTCGAGTCCCTCTTGCCCTGCGCATCCCAGTGATGTGGTCGTCGTGCAAGGCGGCACGCGGCTCCTGCCCCGGACCTCGGGGCCTGTCGCGGGCCGTTTCCCAGGCAGAAAGTAGGAATCGTGACGGAGACGAGCGCCAAGCGCGGGTCCGGCCGGGCCGGCCAGGCTCGCGGCGGCAACCCGCTGTCGCGGTTCTTCGGTGCGATGAGCCTCTTCGTCCGGCAGATCCTCGACGAGCTGCGCAAGGTCGTGCGTCCCACGGGTCCCGAGCTCGTGCGGTACACGACGGTCGTCGTGGTCTTCGTCGTGGTCATGATGGCCCTGGTGTCGGCGCTCGACTTCGGTCTGAGCAAGCTGATCTCGTGGGTCCTCACCGGTTCGACGACCTAGGTCGCGCATCGGGCCGGGCGCGCGGGACACGGCCGCCCCCGTCACCGGGAGTCAGCCCAGCCGCACCGGCTGGTCCACGAGCAAGGAAGTAGGTCAGAGCGTGTCCGAGCAGTTCGCCCCGCAGGGCGCCCCGAACGGCGAGAACACCGAGAGCGACGTCGTCGAGCCGCTGGTCGACGCGTCCGACGCCTCGGTCGACGCCGCGGGTGAGGACACCGCCGACGTGACTCTCGACGAGACGACCGGTGAGGTCGCCCAGGGCGCCGCGGACGCCGAGGGCGACGCGGACGTCGACGCCGAGGGCGACGCCGACGCCGACGGTGCCGGCGCGCCGGAGAGCGCCGACCCCGTCGCGGACTTCAAGCGTGACCTCCGGATGCGTGACGGCGACTGGTTCGTCGTGCACTCTTACGCGGGCTACGAGAACCGGGTCAAGGCCAACCTCGAGACGCGCATCCAGACCCTCAACATGGAGGACTTCATCTTCGAGATCGAGGTGCCCATGGAGGAGGTCACCGAGATCAAGAACGGCCAGAAGAAGCAGGTCCGCCGCGTCCGGATGCCCGGGTACGTCCTCGTGCGCATGGACCTCACCGACGAGAGCTGGGGCGCCGTGCGCCACACGCCGGGCGTGACCGGTTTCGTCGGCAACGCCCACCAGCCCGTGCCGCTGTCCGTCGACGAGGTGTTCACGATGCTCGCGCCGAGCCTCGAGGCCGCCGCCCCCGCCGGTGGCGCCGCCGCGGCTGCGTCGAGCGCGCCGAAGGACGTGCGGGTCGTCGACTTCGAGGTCGGCGAGTCCGTCACCGTCATGGAGGGCCCGTTCGAGACCCTCCCCGCCACGATCTCCGAGATCAACACCGACACCCAGAAGCTCAAGGTGCTGGTCTCCATCTTCGGCCGGGAGACCCCGGTCGAGCTGTCCTTCGGCCAGGTCGCCAAGATCTGACCGACCGGACCACGCGGTCCGCACCATCGCCCCCGCGGCACCCCGCGGAGGCATGCAACCGGGTCATCGCCCACGGCGTCGGCCCACAACGAAGAAGGTAGGCACCCATGCCCCCCAAGAAGAAGGTCTCCGGCTTCATCAAGCTGCAGATCCAGGCCGGTCAGGCCACGCCCGCTCCGCCCGTCGGCCCGGCCCTCGGCCAGCACGGCGTCAACATCATGGAGTTCGTCAAGGCGTACAACGCCGCGACGGAGGCCCAGCGCGGCAACGTCATCCCGGTCGAGATCACGGTCTACGAGGACCGCTCGTTCACGTTCGTCACCAAGACGCCGCCGGCCGCCGAGCTCATCAAGAAGGCCGCCGGTGTGGCCAAGGGCTCCGGCGAGCCGCACAAGACGAAGGTCGCCAAGCTCTCGCGCGACCAGGTCCTCGAGATCGCCCGCCAGAAGATGGAGGACCTCAACGCCCACGACGAGGAGATGGCGGCGCGCATCATCGCCGGCACCGCTCGCTCGATGGGCATCGACACCGAGCTCTGAGAGCCCGGGTCACCCTGATGTCGGGAGCCCGCCCCCTCGGGGGCGGGCCGCCCCGAACCGAGCCGCACGGCACACCGGCCACCGAGGCCGGCCCCCGGCCGGCGGCTCCGTGGGAGACCAGCGCACGGTCGCACCACGACTCCACGAAACAGCAAGGAGCAGTCATGAAGCGCAGCAAGAACTACCGCGCAGCCGCCGAGCTCATCACGCCCGGCAAGGTCTACGCGCCCCTCGAGGCCGTCCGCGTCGCCAAGCAGACGGCCAAGGCCAAGTACGACGAGACCGTCGAGGTGGCCTTCCGCCTCGGCGTCGACCCGCGCAAGGCCGACCAGGCCGTCCGTGGCACCGTCAACCTGCCGCACGGCACGGGCAAGACGGCCCGCGTCCTCGTGTTCGCCAACGCCGACAAGGCCGAGGCTGCCCGTGAGGCCGGCGCCGAGTACGTCGGCTCGGACGACATGCTCGAGAAGGTCCAGGGCGGCTGGCTCGACTTCGACGCCGTCGTCGCGACGCCCGACATGATGGGCAAGGTCGGTCGACTCGGCAAGGTCCTCGGCCCGCGCGGTCTCATGCCGAACCCGAAGACCGGCACGGTCACGATGGACGTCGCCAAGGCCGTCACCGACATCAAGGGCGGCAAGATCGAGTTCCGCGTCGACAAGCACGCGAACCTCCACTTCATCATCGGCAAGGCCTCCTTCGACGAGAAGTCGCTCGTCGAGAACTACGCCGCGGCGCTCGAGGAGATCCTGCGTCTCAAGCCGGCCAGCTCGAAGGGCCGCTACATCGAGAAGGCCACCATCTCCACGACGATGGGCCCCGGCATCCCGCTCGACTTCAGCAAGACGCGCAACCTCCTCGTCGAGGAGGACGCGACCGCCTGAGGTCGCTCCACGCCCTCGGTCACCGACGGCCCACGGCCGGTCCGACGCCAGAGCCCGCCACCCCTCGGGTGGCGGGCTCTGCTCGTGTCCGCCGAATCGGCCGGGTCGCCAGGGCGCCCGAACGGCCTTGCGCGAGTACGGTCGACGGATGAGCCGACAGACACGCAGCACCAGACGTTGGGTCGTGGCGGGTGTCAGCGCGGGCCTCCCGCTCGCCCTGCTCGCGCCTCAGGCGGGCGCGCAGCCCGCGACCCCGACCTCCGCCCCCAGCCACACGACCGACCGCGGATGGCACGGCCGCCCCGCCACGCTGCCGAAGGTGCCCGTCATGACGGGTTCCGGTGGAGCGGTCAGCTCCGTCGACCGGGACGCCTCGCAGGTCGGCATCGACGTCCTCGCCCGGGGCGGCAACGCGGCCGACGCGGCCGTGGCCACCGCCGCCGCCCTCGGGGTCACCGAGCCGTACAGCGCCGGCATCGGCGGTGGCGGCTTCCTCGTCTACTACGACGCCCGCACCAAGAAGGTGAGCACGATCGACGGCCGCGAGACGGCGCCGATGTCCTTCACCGACCAGGCCTTCATCGACCCGGCGACCGGCCAGCCCTATGCCTTCAACACGGCTGTGAACTCCGGCCTGTCGGTCGGTGTCCCGGGAACTCCCGCGCTGTGGGCCAAGGCCCTGCGCGACTACGGCACGCTCTCCTTCAACGAGGCGCTCAAGCCGGCCGAGCGCCTGGCGGCGAAGGGCTTCGTCGTCGACCAGACCTTCCACGACCAGACCGCCCAGAACGCCGACCGCTTCTCGAGGTTCCCCGCCACGGCGCGGGTGTTCCTGCCCGGGGGGCAGCCGCCCGCCGTCGGCTCGACGTTCACCAACCCCGACATGGCCAAGGCGTACCGGACGCTGCGCACCCAGGGGGTCGACGTCCTCTACCGCGGGCGCCTCGGCGAGGCGATCGTCCGCGAGGTCAACGCGCCGCACACCAAGCCCGGTCAGGAGGTCATGGGCGGCACGATGACGCTGCGCGACCTCGCGGCCTACCGTGCGCTGACCAAGGCGCCGATCCACTCGCGGTACGAGGGTCTCGACGTCTACGGCATGCCGGTGCCGAGCTCGGGCGGCATCGCCGTGGCCGAGATCCTCAACCTCATGAAGGCCTACGAGGACCGCACCGGGGTGGCGACCAGCGACGTCAGCGACGTCCAGTACCTCCACCGCTTCTCGGAGGCGTCGGCCACGGCGTTCGCCGACCGCAACCGGTACGTCGGTGACGTCCCCGGCGTGCCGGTGTCCCAGCTCGTCAACCCCGACTTCGCCGCCGAGCGCGCCTGCCTGTTCGACCCGGCCAAGGCCCACTCGCGGCCCATACCTCCGGGCGTGCCCGACGGCTCCTACGACACCTCGTGCGCCACCGCACCCGCGTCGGCGCAGCCCAGCGAGGGGCAGTCGACCACTCACCTCACGGCGGCGGACCGGTGGGGGAACGTGGCGTCCTACACGTTGACCATCGAACAGACGGGCGGCTCGGGGATCACCGTGCCGGGCTGGGGCTTCCTGCTCAACAACGAGCTGACCGACTTCAACTTCGCCCCGACGCAGGGCGATGCGCCCGACCCCAACCTCCCGGGCCCGGGCAAGCGGCCGCGCTCGTCCATGAGCCCGACGATCATCCTGAAGGACGGCACGCCGTTCCTGGCGGTCGGCTCGCCCGGTGGCGCCACGATCATCACGTCGGTGTCGCAGACGATCCTCGGCTACCTCGACCGTGACCTCTCCCTCGTCGACGCGATCGCCGCACCGCGGCTCTCGTCGCGCAACAGCGCCTCGGGGGAGGGTGCGGAGCCGGCGTTCCTGGCCAGCCCCGCGGCCGCCGGTCTGCGCGCCCTGGGCCACACGCTGACCGACGCCGGCGAGATCGGTGCCGTCACGGCCATCCGCAGCCTCGGCGACGGGATCTTCGAGGCGGCGGCCGAACCGGTGCGCCGGGGCGGGGGGTCCGCGATGGTGGTCCACCCGGCTCCCTGACGCGGGATCGACCTGCTGCGACCGACGCGCTCGCCGCCTGCCCACAGGAGCAGGTGGCGGGCGCGTCGCACGTGCGGGTCCGGCCCTCCCACCTGCGTTCTGCTGGGGAGCGCTTCGACAATTCGGGCCAACCACCCATAACACCTCGAGCTGCGCGCTCGTTTGCCGGGTGGGTCGGTCACAGGGGACCGACGCTGTGTGGGATCGAGTCAGGAGCTTCCATGAGCACCATGCATCGCGCGGTACGGACCGCGTTCCTCTCGGCGGCGCTTGCCGTCTCCACCCTCCCGCTGACGGGACCCGCGCAGGCCGCCGGCCTCCCGAACGTCGGGGTCCTGTCATACGCCTACGGCACCTACGCCGCCGTGGGCTCGAAGGTGGTGTCCGGGCCGGTGGCCTACGCCGGCATCGGGTGCACGACGACGTTCGGGCGTACCGTCAAGGGCACCGCTGCCGCCGTCAACGCCGCGCCCCTCGGCACCGTCGGGGCGACGTCGACCACGGCCTCCTCGTCCATCGAGAACGGGCTCAAGGTCAGCCGCACGACGGCCACGACGGGCGCTGTCAACCTCGTGGGCGGGCTCGTGCGCACCAGCGCCGTCAGCTCGGCCAGCACCGCCGTCGTCAACGGCAGCACCACGTTCACCGGCGGCAACCGGGCTCAGCTCGTCGGTCTCACGGTTGCCGGTCAGGCCCAGAGCGCGACCCCCGCGCCGAACACGGCCCTCTACCTGCGCGGCAGCGACGGCAAGCCGTACGCGACCGTCTACCTCAACCGCCAGACCAAGGCGTGGGTCGGCTCGGAGTGGCGGGTCCAGACCGTCGCGCTCCAGGTCGTCGTCACCGGCCGGAACCCGTTCGGCATCGACATCGGGTCCAACGTCCTCGTCGGCGTCTCCAGCTCGTCGCTGACCCGCCCGGTCGTGGGTCTCGTCGCGGGCACCGGCTACGCCACGAGCGCCAACGCCGCCGACGGCCGAGTGCTGTCGAGCCCGACGGCCCTGGCCCACCCGCAGTGCGCCGGCAGCACCGGCTCCGCCAACGTCGCGTCGGCCACCGTTCCGGGCGTCGTCACGACCGGCACGACGACGACCACGGTGGCCGCCACGGCCACGACGTCCTCCCGGGCGGTGCGGGTCGTCAACCGGGTCGGCTCCCCGCGGGTGCTCGCCGGTGTCATCGGGGCCGACGCGCTCGTCGCGGACACCGCGGTGACACAGTCGAGCCCGTCGGCTGCGCCCGTCCTCGTCGACCGCAGCTCGTTCACCGGGCTGAGCATCCCCAAGCTTCCGGCCGTCAACGGGTCGGTACCGCCGAACACCGTCGTCACGGTGCCGGGCCTGGGCAAGGTGACGCTGCACAAGGTCACCCGCACCGCGAAGTCGATCGAGGTCGTCATGGTCGAGATCGTCACCGACCGCGTCCTCGGCTCACTGCCGACCGGTTCGGTCATCCGCATCGGCTACAGCTACAGCGCCGTCCTCTGACGGACGCGACCGGGGCGTCGGGCCGAGCACGGTGCCCGGCGCCCCGGGCGCGCCCCCTGGACGACGGGCCGCGGGGCCGGGAACCGGCGCGGGCTGCCGGACGCGTCAGGCGGGCTTCGGGCTCGGCCAGTTCCAGGCGGTGCAGCCCTTGAGGCCGTAGCTCTGCTGCATCATCACCGGCGCGGCCTGGCCGGGACCCCCGCAGTAGGCGTGCGCGTGACCGATGCCGTGGCCCACCTCGTGGTTGACGAGGTAGGTGCGGTACCCGGTGACGTCCTTGCCGTACGCATCGGCGCCGAGGACCCACCGACGCAGGTTGAGCACGACGCGCCCCGAGTTGTGGCAGCTGACCTGGCCGCGGGTCTCGAGCGGGGCGCAGAGGCGGTCGGTGGTGTCCGGGCTCGCGAGGGTGATGCGCAGGTCCGGCGTGGTGCCCGCGGCGACCTGCTGGGGCGAGACACCGACGAAGCGGACGTGGTCGACGCCCTGCCAGCCCCGTCCGTCGGTGAGCACCGAGACGACCGTCCGCGTGTACTCGTCGGGATCGACGTCCAGGCCGCCCTCCATCTCGAGCGTGTAGCGGACGACGCGTCCGCTCGAGACGTGCGTGCGCTCGGCGTCGGTGGGCACGGCGAGGACGGTGAAGCGTCCGTCGCCCCGCTCGACGACGTGCGTCGCCGACGAGGTCGACGTGCCCTCCGACGCGGTGCCGGACGTCGGGCCCTGCGTCGTCGAGAGGGGACGCTGGCCCGCGACCGCGGCGTCGGAGCCCGGCATGAGCGGCGACGTCGGCACCGTCTCCACCGCGTCGACGTGGACGAGGGGGCCGGTCCCGGCGGTGAGGGCGACCCGGGACAGCACTGGGAGGGCGGCGGGGGAGTCGGTCTCACGCGCACCGGCCCAGCTCACCGACCAGACGTCGGCCGCGACGCAGGCCAGCACCGCTGTGCCGGCCCAGAGCCGCCGGCGCCGGAGGGCCCGCACGCCGGGGTGCTCGTGCCGGCGTGGTCCACCGCCAGTCACCATGGCCCCACGCTAGGTGCTCGTGGGGACGATTGCGAGGATGCTGGCGCGGACCCGCCGGATCGGGCGGGCCGCCGTGTCGCGTGGCGGGACTTCGCCGCGCGCTCGCGGCGCGCTCGCCGAGCCTGACGGGTTCTCGCCGGGCGCGGGATGGCTCGATTTTGTCGTGGCGGCCCGAGCACGTACGCTGGTCCGCGACCAATGACCGCCGGTTGGAGACGTGGTTCCACGACTCCCGAAGGTCCCGCACGATGCGGGCAACCGGCGCAGGCCGATCGAGCGAGAGCGGCACGCCCACGTGCCCGTCCGAGCCCCGAGCGCCTGCGCCGGGGCTCTTTTCGTGCAGGCCCTACGGAGATCCTCCGCCCGGCGTCACCACGCAAGGGAAGGAGGCCCAGATGGCGAACGCCGAGAAGACGGCAGCCATCGCCGAGATCACGGACCGTTTCCGTGAGTCCGGCGCGGCCGTTCTCACCGAGTACCGCGGTCTGACCGTGAAGCAGCTGTCCGAGCTGCGCAGCTCGATCCGAGAGCACGCCACCTACGCCGTGGTCAAGAACACGCTCACGGAGCTCGCCGCCAAGGAGGCCGGGATCACGGCCTTCGACGGCCAGCTCCAGGGCCCGTCCGCGATCGCCTTCGTCACCGGTGACCCGGTCGAGGCGGCCAAGGGCCTGCGTGACTTCGCCAAGGCACACCCGCTCCTCGTCATCAAGGCCGGCGTCCTCGACGGCAAGCCGCTGACGGCCGAGGACATCACGAAGCTCGCGGACCTCGAGTCCCGCGAGGTTCTCCTGGCCAAGCTGGCGGGCGCCATGAAGGGCTCGCTCACCAAGGCCGCGTACCTGTTCGTCGCTCCTCTGTCGCAGACGGCCCGTGTGGTCGACGCGCTGCGCCAGAAGGTCGAGGCCCAGGGACCCGCCGCGCCGGCTGCCGCCGACGAGGCCACCACCGACGTCGCCGAGGGTGGCGACGAGAGCTGACGCACGGCGTCGCTCAACCACCACAACGCCACTCACGGCAAGAAACAGGAAGGAAGCCATCATGGCGAAGCTCAGCACCGACGAGCTCCTTGACGCCTTCAAGGAGATGACCCTCATCGAGCTCTCCGAGTTCGTGAAGCAGTTCGAGGAGACCTTCGAGGTCACCGCTGCTGCCCCCGTTGCCGCCGCTCCGGCGGCCGGCGGCGGCGCCGCTGCCCCCGTCGAGGAGGAGGAGAAGGACTCGTTCGACGTCGTTCTCACCGCCGCGGGCGAGAAGAAGATCCAGGTCATCAAGGAGGTCCGCGCCCTCACGAGCCTCGGCCTCAAGGAGGCCAAGGACCTCGTGGACGGCGCCCCGAAGCCCGTTCTCGAGAACGTCGACAAGGCTGCGGCCGAGAAGGCCAAGGAGCAGCTCGAGGGCGCCGGCGCGACCGTCGAGCTCAAGTGATCTGACCCGGCACTTGCCGGGATCACTGCCTCGCGAAGGCGGGTCCGACCATGCGGTCGGGCCCGCCTTCGCGTTGTCGCGCCGCGGGTCGAGGTGGCTCGTCGCGGTGGATTGCGACGGGATACCTCGAACCAGATGGCGTCGTCAGAACCCCGATCCGGGGTTGAGGATGCCCTGGGGGTCGAGGGCGGACTTGATGCGATGCGTCAGCGCCATGACGTCCGGGCCCACTTGCTCCGGGAGGGCGGCGCGCTTGAGCCGCCCGACGCCGTGCTCGCCCGTGATGGTGCCGCCGAGGCCGATGGCCAGGGTCATGACCTCGCGGAAGGCGATGGCCGCGCGCGCCCGGGCGGCCTCGTCGCCGGGAGGGTGCACGATGACCGGGTGGGTGTTGCCGTCGCCGGCGTGGGCGACGACGGGGATCTCGACCTCGCGACGGCGCGCGATCTCGGCGATGCCGGTGAGCAGCTCCGGCAGGCGGGGCACCGGCACACCGACGTCCTCGAGCATGAGCAGGCCCCGGCGCTCGATGGCCACGATGGCCGCCCGGCGCGCGGCGACGAACAGCTCGCCCTCGTCGGGGTCGGTCGTCGTGAAGCACTCCCGCGAGCCGTTCGCGGTGCACAGCTGCTCCATGACCGCGATCTCCTGGGCCCGGGCCTCGCCGGGCGCGTCGGACTGGGCCACGAGGAGGGCACCGGCGTCCCGGTCCAGGCCCATCGCGCGGTGGTCCTCGACGGCGTTGATCGAGGCCTGGTCCATCAGCTCCATCATCGAGGCGCGCAACCGCCCACCGATCGCGACGACCGCGCGGGCGGCGTCGGCGACGTCGTCGAAGGTGGCCACGAGCGTCGCCGGCGGGGCCTGGGCCGGCACGAGGCGCAGCGTCGCCCGGGTGACGACCCCGAGCGTGCCCTCGCTGCCGACGAAGAGCTTGACGAGCGACAGGCCGGCGGAGTCCTTGATGCGCGCGCCGCCGAGCCGGACCAGGGTGCCGTCGGCGAGGACGACGTCGAGCCCGAGGACGTAGTCGCTCGTCACGCCGTACTTGACGCAGCACAGGCCGCCGGCATTGGTCGCGACGTTGCCGCCGATCGAGCAGATCTCGAACGAGGACGGGTCCGGCGGGTACCAGAGGCCGTGCTCGGCGGCGGCCCGTTTGACCTCGGCGTTGAGGGCGCCGGGCTCGACGACGGCCGTGCGGGTGGCCGGGTCGACCTCGACGCGGCGCATCCGCTCGAGGCTGAGCACGACGCACCCGTCGACGGCGTTCGAGCCGCCGGACAGGCCGCTGCCGGCGCCGCGGGGCACGACGGGCACGCCGTGCGCCGACGCCCACCGGAGCGTGGCCTGGACGTCGGCGGCGGTCGTGGCGCGCACGACGACGCTCGGCGTCCCGGCACCGGGGTCGGCCGTGTAGTCGAAGCGGTAGGCCGCGACGCTGTCGGGTGCCGTGAGGACCGCGCCCGCCGGCAGCGCGTCGACCAGTTCGGAGAGGTCCTGCAGCTCGGGAGCGTCCTTGCCCACTGTCGTCACCACTCCACCGTAACGACGCCGGAGCACGCTCGCCGCCGCGGCGGCCGGTGCCCGTGGGCGCGGTGCGCCTGCCGGTAGGTTGACCGCATGGGATGGCGCTCGCATGCCAAGGGCCTCGCCTCCGGAGCGGTTCCGGGGGCTGCTCCGCGAGCAGTTCCGGGAACAGTTCCGGGGGCTGGCGAGGGGTCGACGCCGCACGGGACGCCGCCGGGTGGTGCGGCACCCTCGGGTCGCTACGGACCTCTCGTCAGCGTCACCCGGTTCGACGTCGCGCCGCCCGAGCTCGAGTGGCAGCTACCCCTCAACGGTGAGCTCTACCGGCTCATGCCGGGCTCGGACCGGCCCGACTACTCGCTGCTCGTCCTCGAGCGCCCGGTGCACTTCTATCCCGCGGAGGGGTTCGACCTCGGCCGCGTCGAGCCGGAGCAGCGCGTCCAGGACCGGCGCGGCCGCCGGATGGTGCGGGTCCACGCGATGCTGCTGTGCGCGCGCTTCGTCGGCCAGCAGCTGCACCCGGGCATGAGGGATCTGGCGGTCAACCTCGCCTACGTCATCGACAACTCGCTCGCGCGCGACGCCGTCGTGGACTTCGCCAAGATCGAGTTCGCCGCCGTCGGCTTCCTCAGCGAGGGACACTCGCCGCGCCGGTCCGAGGGGTCCGCGTCCGGGTCCGCACCGGAGGTCGTCGACCCCGACGACGCGTCGGCACGCGTCGGCGAACTGCTCGACGGTGTGGCCCGCACGCTGCACGCCGGCGTCGTCGCGTTCCGGGGCCGGGACGTCGAGCGCCTCGCGGCCACCATCACGGTCGGGCCCGACCACCGGCTCACCGGCCTGTCCGGCAACGCCGACGGGCAGGCCCCCGTCCCGACGCCCGAGACGTTCGACCGGCTCAACGCGGCTCTCGCGGGGCTGGCCCGGCTCGGGGCGGCCGGCCGCGTCGCGTCGGTGACGCTGCACGTCGAGGACGGCCGGCCACGGCACGAGGTCACCGCCACGCACGGCTAGGGATCCGGGGTCGCCGGCTGCGCGGTGGGCTCAGCCGACGACGTCGTGGTAGGCGGTCACGGCCTCCGGGCGGGCCCGCCGGCCGGTGCTGATCTCCCAGACGCCGCCGTCGAAGCTCTCGAAGACGAGGACGGCATCGGCCCCCGACGTGTACTCGACGAACTCGCACGTGCCGTCCCGGCCGGTGCCGGTGTCGCCCGTGGCCGTGTACGTGGCCGTGCCGGCCTCGTCGAGGTCCCACTCGCGCCCGTCGAGGGTGAGGCCGCGCAGATCCGGCTCGCCGACGAGGTCGTGGCGCGCGGTCCACTCGATGACGGTGTCGCGGTCGCGGGGGCTGATCGCGACCCACTCGCGGCTGCCCGACCGTGACCCCTCGACGCAGTGCTCGCGCCACCGACGCCCGTCGCTGACGAAGCGGAGCGTCCCGAGCACGCGCCGGGACCGGCCCTCGACCTCGATGACGGCACCGGGCTCGACCTGCGAGGCCAACAGCTGTGCCCGCATCAGCCCTCCTCGTCGCTCCCGGCTCCCATCCCCGCCATGCGGCCTGCTCACAGGGTAGGGGTGACCGACGCCGAATGGGGGGAGGGTGAACTCGCGCGTAACTTCGCCCCTGACCACTCGTTTCCCAGACAACCGAGTCGAGACGGTCGAGACAACGAGTAGGTGCCACATGGGTGTGGAGATCGCGGTCAGCGGTCTGACCAAGACCTTCGGGTCGCAGACGATCTGGAAGGACGTCACCCTGACGCTCCCCGCCGGGGAGATCTCGGTGATGCTGGGCCCCTCGGGCACCGGGAAGTCGGTCTTCCTCAAGACCCTCGTCGGGCTGCTCAAGCCCGACGCCGGGTCGATCGTCATCAACGGCCAGGACCTCACGCGGCTGCGTGAGCACGACCTCTACGAGGTCCGCAAGCTCTTCGGCGTCCTCTTCCAGGACGGTGCCCTCTTCGGGTCGATGAACCTCTACGACAACATCGCCTTCCCCCTCCGCGAGCACACGCGCAAGTCCGAGTCGGAGATCCGGGGCATCGTCGGGGAGAAGATCGAGCTCGTCGGGCTCCAGGGCGCCGAGGGCAAGCTGCCCGGCGAGATCTCCGGGGGCATGCGCAAGCGGGCCGGCCTCGCCCGGGCCCTCGTGCTCGACCCCGAGATCATCCTCTTCGACGAGCCGGACTCCGGCCTGGACCCGGTGCGCACGGCCTACCTCAACCAGCTGATCGTCGACCTCAACGCCCAGATCGAGGCGACGTTCCTCATCGTCACGCACGACATCAACACGGCCCGCACGGTGCCCGACAACATCGGGCTGCTCTACCACCGCCACCTGGCGATGTTCGGCCCCCGCGAGATGCTCCTGTCCTCCGAGGAGCCGGTCGTGCGCCAGTTCCTCAACGCCCAGCGCGTCGGGCCCATCGGCATGTCCGAGGAGAAGGACGCCGACGAGCTGGCCGCCGAGTCCGGCCAGGAGCTGCCGCCGCTGCCACCGATCGCCCTGCAGCTCGAGCCGTCCGACGGGTCGGCGCGGCGCACGGCCCGACCCGCCGGTGCATGGTGCCGTGAGAACGGGGTGACGCCGCCGCCCGGCTCGTTCGCCACCGACGGGCACCTGCGCCCGACGCCAGTGGGCCCGACGCCGCCCGCCTCGACGCCGCCTGCCTCGACGCCGCCTGCCTCGACGCCGCCTGCCTCGACGCCGCCGGCCCCCGCCACGGCGCAGGCGGCGGCCCTGGACGGGGTGCGCTGACGTGGCCGCACCCCTCACCGGCGCCCTCCGGCAGTCCGGCTCGCTCTTCGCGCTCGCGCTGGACGTCATGCGGTCCCTGCCGCGACGACCGTTCCAGGTCAAGGAGTTCGTCCAGCAGGCGTGGTTCATCGCCAGCGTGACGATCCTGCCGACCGCCCTCGTGTCCATCCCGTTCGGCGCCGTCATCGCCCTGCAGCTCGGCACCCTGACGCGTCAGCTCGGCGCCCAGTCCTACACGGGGGCGGCGAGCGTGTTGGCCGTCCTGCGTGAGGCGAGCCCCATCGTCACGGCGCTGCTCATCGCCGGCGCCGGTGGTTCGGCCATCTGCGCCGACCTCGGCTCGCGCAAGATCCGCGAGGAGATCGACGCGATGGAGGTGCTCGGGATCAGCCCGATCCAGCGCCTCGTCGTGCCCCGGGTGCTCGCCTCGATGCTCGTCGCCGTCCTTCTCAACGGCCTCGTCTCCGTCGTCGGTGTCGTCGGTGGCTACGTCTTCAACGTCATCGTCCAGGGCGGCACGCCGGGCGCGTACATCGCCAGCTTCACCGCGCTCGCCCAGCTGCCCGACCTCTGGACGGCCGAGGTCAAGGCGCTCGTCTTCGGCGCGATCGCCGCCGTGGTCGCCGCCTACAAGGGGCTCAACGCCGGCGGTGGGCCCAAGGGCGTCGGGGATGCCGTCAACCAGAGCGTCGTCATCACCTTCATGCTCCTGTTCGTCGTCAACTTCGTCATCACGGCCGTGTACTTCCAGGTCGTCCCGCAGAAGATCTGAGGCCGCGATGACGACGAAGACCCAGAACCCCGCGGCGGAGCGCCTGCTCCATCTCGCCAGCGCGCCGTCGCGCACGCTCGACTCGCTCGGGGAGCAGATGCGCTTCTACGTGCGCTCGCTCGCGTGGAGCGGCCGCACGCTGCGCCGCTACAAGAAGGAGGTCGTGCGCCTCCTCGCCGAGGTGTCGCTCGGCACGGGCGCGCTGTCGGTCATCGGCGGGACCGTCGGCGTCATCGCGTTCCTCGCCTTCTTCACCGGCACCGAGGTCGGCCTGCAGGGCTACTCCTCGCTCGACCAGCTGGGCACCGGCGCCTTCACCGGGTTCTTCTCCGCCTACCTCAACACCCGCGAGATCGCCCCGCTCGTGGCCGGGCTCGCGCTAGCGGCGACGGTGGGCTGCGGGTTCACCGCCCAGCTCGGCGCGATGCGCATCTCCGAGGAGGTCGACGCGCTCGAGGTCATGGGCATCCCCTCGCTGCCCTTCCTCGTCACGACCCGGATGATCGCCGGGTTCGTCGCCGTCGTGCCGCTCTACGTCCTCGGCCTGCTCAGCTCCTACGCGGCCACCCGGTTCATCTCGACCTCGTACTTCGGCCAGAGCGAGGGCACCTACGACCACTACTTCCACCTGTTCCTGCCACCGGGCGACGTCTTCTGGTCCTTCTGCAAGGTCATGGTGTTCGCGGTCGTCATCATCCTCATCCACTGCTACTACGGCTACACGGCCTCGGGAGGCCCGGCCGGCGTCGGCGTCGCGGTCGGCAAGGCGGTGCGCACCTCCATCGTGGCGATCAACATCGTCGACTTCTTCCTGTCCCTCGCGATCTGGGGCGCGACGACGAGCGTGAGGATCGCCGGATGACCGCCACCGCGCACCAGCCCGTCACCGACGTCAGCACGGACTCGACACCCGGGCCGGTCACCCAGCACACGCGCAAGCGGCTGGGGCAGAAGGCCTACGGCATGGTCTTCGTCGTCGTCGTCACCCTCCTCGTCGCCCTGTCGGTCGCCACCTTCCAGAAGCGGTTCACGCCGGTCGTCATGGTCACCCTCGAGACCAACCGCCTCGGCAGCCAGCTGCAGGAGAGCAGCGACGTCAAGCTGCGCGGCCTGCTCGTCGGCGAGGTCCGAAGCGTCTCGGTGACGCCTGACGGCGCCCGGCTCGAGCTGGCGCTGCAGCCGGACCAGGTCGGCCGGATCCCCGCGAACGTCAACGCCCGCCTCCTGCAGAAGACCCTCTTCGGAGAGCGGTACGTCGACCTCGTCACGGTCGCCGCGCCGAGCGCGAGGCACCTGCAGGCCGGTGACGTCATCACCCAGGACCGCAGTGCCGTCGGCATCGAGCTCGAGAGCGTCCTCGACGACCTCTACCCGCTGCTGCGCACCGTCCAGCCGGCCAAGCTGGCCACCACCCTGAACGCCCTCTCGACGACGCTCGACGGGCGTGGGGACCGCATCGGACGCAACCTGCAGCTGCTCGACCGCTACCTCAAGGCGATCAACCCGCAGATGCCCGTCATCGCCGACGACGTCAGCCTCCTCGCCGACGTCGCCGGCCTCTACGCCGACGTCAGCCCGGACCTCTTCCGGCTCACCGAGTCGCTGCGCGTCACCAACCGGACGGTCGTCGAGAAGGACCAGCAGCTGGCCGCGTTCCTCGTCGGCACGGCGGGGTTCGCCGACACCACGGCAGGCTTCCTGCGCGACAACGGCGACCGGATCATCCAGGTCGGACGCGTGTCGCGCCCGACGCTGCAGCTGCTGTCCGAGTACTCCCCGATCTACCCGTGCATGGCCTCCGGTCTCGTCAACTGGCTGCCGCGGGTCAACGAGGCCTTCTCCGGCGGCACCTTCCACATCACGCTCGAGGTCGTCCCACCGCGTCCGGCCTACCAGCCCGGGGAGGAGCCGCGATGGCAGGACAAGCGCGGCCCGAACTGCTACGGCCTGCCGAACCCCGCTGGCTCCCAGTCGAACCCGTTCAAGGGCCACCACTTCGACGACGGCACCCGACCGGCCGGCAGCGGCACCCCGTTCAGCGGAGTTCCGCAGGCGCTGCTCGGGGAGGCCGGTGCCTCCGACTCCGGCACGGCCGGAACCGTCGACGAGCAGCGCGTCGTCGCGGCGCTGCTCGCCCGTGACGACTCGGACGACGCCGCCCCGAGCGGCATCCAGACGCTGCTCGCCGGGCCGCTCATGCGCGGGACGGTGGTGAGCACCCGATGAGGTGGAAGGCATCGCTCGTCAAGCTCGTCGTGTTCGCGCTCGTGACCCTCGCGGCCACCGGCGTCCTCGCGATGACCATCGCCAACATCCAGCTCGGTTCCAAGGCGACGTACACCGCCCTGGTCACCGACGCCACCGGCGTCGTCGAGGGACAGGACGTGCGGATCGCGGGCGTCCGGGTGGGGGAGGTCGAGGACGTCCGGGTGGCCCGGGCGCCGGGCACCGGGCAGGCGGTCGCGCAGGTCGACTTCACGGTGCTCAAGAGCTCGGTGCTGACCCGCGGCACCGAGGTCACCGTCAAGTACCGCAACCTCGTGGGCCAGCGCTACCTCGCGCTGACCCAGGGGACCGGGTCGGCCGCACCGCTGCCCGATGGTGCGACGATCCCGCTGGCGCGCACGCACCCGGCCCTCGACCTCACCGTCCTGTTCAACGGCTTCAAGCCGCTCTTCGCGGCGCTGTCGCCCAAGGACGTCAACGAGCTGTCGGGCCTCCTCATCGAGACGCTCCAGGGCGAGGGCGGCAACGTCAACGCGCTGCTGGCCAAGACCGCGAGCCTCACCTCGACCCTCGCCGACCGCGACGCCGTCATCGGACGCACCATCGACAACCTCAACGCCGTCCTCGGCACCGTCGACGCCCACGACCAGCAGCTGCTCGACCTCATCGACCAGCTCCAGCGGTTCACCAGCGGCCTTGCCGCCGACCGCGAGACCATCGGGCGCACCCTGTCCGGGATCAACGACCTCTCCGCCGAGACCGCCGACCTGCTGGTGACCACGCGTCCGCTCATCAAGGACGACGTCGCCCAGCTGCGGACCCTGTCGACGACGCTCAACAAGCCCGCCAACGTCAAGCTGTTCGAGGACTTCGTCACGTCGGCGCCGCGGCGCATCGAGACCCTGACCCGTACCGCCACGTACGGCTCGTGGTTCAACTTCTACCTGTGCCGCTTCGACACGAGGAGCCCCATCCTGCCCGGCGTCTCCCCCTCCTACGACGTCTCGTCCGCGAGGTGCCAGCCATGAGGTCGCGCAGCATCCCGTTCCGCGAGCGCAACCCCGTCCCGATCGGTGCCGCCGGGCTCGTCGTCATCGCGCTGCTCCTGTTCCTCGCGTTCAACGCCTCGAGCCTGCCGGTCATCGGCGGCGGCACCGGCTACAGCGCGGCCTTCACCGAGGCCGGCGGCATCCGCCCCGACGACGACGTGCGCCTCGCCGGCGTCAAGGTCGGCAAGGTCACCGGCGTCGACCTCGAGGGGTCGCACGTGCGCGTCGACTTCGTCGTCACCGACGACTCCGTGCAGCTCGGCTCGCTGACCGGCGCCTCGATCCGCATGAAGACCCTGCTGGGGGAGAAGTACGTCGCCCTCGACCCGAAGGGCAGCGGGCGGCTCGACGCCGGGTCGCAGATACCGACGACGCGCACCGTCAGCTCCTACGACGTCATCAACGCCTTCCAGGACCTCACGACGACGACCGAGCGCATCGACACCGACCAGCTCGCGAAGTCCCTGACCGTCATGGCCACCGAGTTCCGCGACAGTCCGAAGTACGTCCGCTCGACGCTCGACGGCCTGTCGCGCCTGTCGCGCACCGTCGCCGGCCGCGACGAGCAGCTGTCCGCGCTGCTCCAGCGGGCCAACCGGGTCACCGGGCTGCTCAAGAGCCGCAACGAGCAGGTCGGCACGCTGATCCGCGACGCCGACGCACTCATGGTCGAGCTGGCCAAGCGTCGGGAGGAGATCCGCACGCTGTTCCGCAACACCTCGGCCCTGGCCCAGCAGCTCACCGGGCTCTCCCGCGACAACCGCGCTCAGCTCAAGCCCGCGCTCGACGAGCTGGACCGCACCCTCGCCCTGCTCCAGAAGCACGACGCCGACCTCCAGAAGACGATCAAGCTCATGGCCCCCTTCACCCGCGTCTACGCCAACACCCTCGGCACCGGCCGCTGGTTCGACACATGGGTCAGCAACCTCGTCGTGCCGGTCGGCACGCCCGGGCTCTCCCTTCCCGGCACCTCGCTGCCGCAGCTGCTCGGGGGTGGACGCTGATGGCCGCCGCCGTTGCCGCCCGCTCGCGGTCCCTGCTCACGATGCTCGTGGTCGCCGTCGCGGTCGTGGCGCTCGCCGCCGGGGCGTACACCTTCTGGCCGCGTGCCGAGCAGACGACCGTCAGCGCCGACTTCACCCGCGCCGTCGGGCTGTACCCCGGCTCGGACGTCCGCATCCTCGGCGTCCGCGTCGGGCAGGTCGACACGGTCGTGCCCGAGGGCGACCACGTCCACGTCACCTTCAGCTACGACGCCAGGTACCGCGTGCCCGCCGACGCCAAGGCCGCGATCGTCGCGCCGTCGCTGGTGTCCGACCGGTACGTGCAGCTCCTGCCCGTCTACACCTCCGGTCCCGCCCTCGCGGCCGGTACGCGAATCCCGTTGGAGCGCACGGCGGTCCCCGTCGAGCTCGATCGCGTCTCGCAGAGCCTCGACGACCTCATGGTGGCACTCGGCCCGGACGGCGCGAACAGGCAGGGAGCCCTGTCGCAGCTGCTCGAGACGTCGGCCGCCAACCTCGACGGCAACGGCACGAAGATCAACGGCACGGTCCACGACCTGTCCACGGCCCTGTCGACCCTCTCGGGCAGCCGCGAGGACCTCTTCGGCACGGTGCGGAACCTGCAGTCCTTCACCTCGATGCTCGCGACGAACAACGACCAGGTGCGCCGCCTCAACAGCGACCTCGCGACCGTGGCCGTGCAGCTGTCCGCCGAGCGCGACGACCTCCGGTCGGCGCTGAAGAACCTCGGCGTCGCGGTCGACGAGGTGCAGTCGTTCGTCAGGGACAACCGCGCGCTCGTCAAGACCGACCTCGACCGCGCCGTCGCCGTCACCGGCTCGCTCGTCAAGCAGCGTGACGCGCTGGCCCAGGTGCTCGAGAACGCACCGACCGCGCTGTCGAACCTGCAGAACGCCTACCACCCGCAGACCGGCACTCTCGACACCCGCAACAACGCCAAGGGCCTCGACGACCCGCTGCTGCTCGTCTGCTCGATCCTCACCGGGCCGACGCACAGCGGCAACAGCAAGCTGTGCGACACCCTGCGCTCGGCCCTGCTGCTCAGGCTGCCGCAGCTGCCCGCCCTGCCGAGCGGCACCCTGCTGCGTGGCACGCCGCAGCCGGGCGGCCTCGTCGACCTCCGCGGAGCCGACCCGTCCCTCGGCGGCCTGCTCGGGGGTGGTCGCTGATGTCGGCCCACACCCCGCAGGAGCCCTCGATGCGTCCGGTCCGCACCGCCCTCAAGGCCACGGCGACCGCCGTCGTCGCCTGCCTCGCCGTCGGTGGCTGCAACGCCTACGACCTGCCGCTGCCCGGCGGAGCCGGCACGGGCGACGACGCCTACACCGTCACCGCCGAGTTCTCCGACGTGCTCGACCTCGTGCCCCAGTCCTCGGTCAAGGTCAACCAGGTCAGCGTCGGCACCGTCGAGGACATCTCGGTCAACGGCTGGACGGCGACGGTGCGCCTGCGCCTGCCCCGCTCCGTCGTCCTGCCCGACAACGCGACCGCCGAGCTCAAGCAGACCTCCCTGCTCGGCGAGAAGTACGTGGCGCTGGCCCCGCCCACCGGGGTCGCGCCCGAGGGACGCCTGTCCGACGGCGACCGCATCCCGCTGTCGCGCACGACCCGCAACCCCGAGGTGGAGGAGGTGCTCGGCGCGCTGTCCCTGCTGCTCAACGGCGGCGGCGTCGCGCAGCTCAAGACGATCGAGGCCGAGCTCGACAACGCCCTGCGCGGTCGCACGGCCGACGTCCGCGACGTCATCGGCCAGCTCGACACCTTCGTCGGCGGTCTCGACGCGCAGAAGTCCGAGATCGTGCGGGCGCTCGACGGCATCGACCGGCTGAGCGCCACGCTCGCCGAGCACCGCGACGACATCGGCAAGGCCCTCGAGGAGCTGCCCAAGGGCCTGAAGATCCTCGCCGACCAGCGCCGGCAGCTGACCGCGATGCTCACCGCCCTCGACCACCTCGGCGCCGTCGGCACTCGCGTCATCAAGGGCTCCAGGGCCGACCTCGAGGCCAACCTGCGGGCCGTCAGCCCGATCCTGCACCAGCTCAACAAGGCCGGCGACGACCTGCCCAAGAGCTTCCAGCTGCTGCTGACCTACCCCTTCCCGAACAACGCCCAGTCGACGATCAAGGGCGACTACACCAACCTCTGGGCCACCCTCGACACCGACGTCGGCACCATCGCCGACAACCTCGGCATCGGCAGGCTGCCCGCCGGGGGCCTGCCGTCGCTGCCGGGTGTCCCGCTGCCGTCCGTTCCCTCCGTCCCCTCTGTGCCGAAGGTCCCGGTGCCCACCGTCCCCGGCGTGCCCCTGCCGACGACCCTGCCCGGGCTGCCGCTCGGCCAGTCGGCGTCGGGGCCGGGCTCCGACGGGTCGGCCTGGTCCTCGCTGTTCCCGACGGGAGGCTCCCGGTGATCACCCGTACCGTCCGCATCCAGCTGGCCGTCTTCGCGCTGCTGTCCGTCGTGCTCGTGGCCGTGCTGTCGGCCAGGTACGTCGGCCTCACCGACAAGATCATCGGCGGCAGCTACGTCGTGTCGGCCGACCTCGCCGAGTCCGGCGGCATCTTCGTCGGGGCCGAGGTCACCTACCGGGGTGTCACAGTCGGCCGCGTCGAAGCGATGCGCCTGTCCGGCAACGGAGTTCGCGTCGACGCCCGCCTCGACCGAGGCACCGAGGTGCCCAAGGACACCAGGGCCGTCGTCGAGAACCGGTCAGCCGTCGGCGAGCAGTACCTCGACCTCCAGCCGCGCACCGACCGCGCGCCCTACCTCGCCGCGGGTGACGTCGTGCCCCGCGAGGACACCGCGTTCCCGATCCGCATCGACCAGCTGCTGCGGCACGTCGACCGGACCGTCGCGTCGGTGCCCCGCGACGCGCTCGTCACGACCGTCGACGAGCTCGGTGACGCCTTCGCCGACGGCGGGTCCGACCTCCAGCGGCTCGTCGACGCGGGTGACCGGCTGACGGTCGCCGCGACGCAGGCGCTCCCCGAGACGACGACGCTCATCGACGACGGCCGAATCGTCCTGACGACCCAGAAGCAGAGCGGGAGGGACATCCGCGCCAGCATCGCGGGCTTCGCCGACGTCGCGGACGCCCTGAAGCAGGCCGACCCGGACCTGCGCCTGGTCCTCGACCGCGGGGCCACCGCCGTCACCCAGCTCGACGCCCTCATTCGCGAGAACAAGCAGAGCCTCGCGGCGCTGCTCGCGAACTTCATCACCATCGGCAACGTCACGACGGCGCGGCTCGACGGCATCGAGCAGATGCTCGTCACCTACCCCGACGTCGTCACGGGCGGCTTCACCGTGATCCCCGGAGACGGCACCGCGCACTTCGGTCTGGTCCTCAACGCCGACGACCCCAAGGCCTGCGTGGCCGGCTACGAGGGGACCCGGAAGGTCGAGCCGCACCGGACGACGAACCTCCCGCCGACCAACTTCGACGCACACTGCGCCGCCGCCCGCGGCTCGGGCACCAACGTCCGGGGTGCGCAGAACGAGCCGAAGCCCCGCCCCGGCGGTGGCAGCGCCCAGAGCGGTGCCAGCTACCCGATGGCCTTCGGGTCGACGCCGGTGGCCCTCGGAAACGCGGCCGTGACCTCCGACAGCCCCGCCTCGTTGTCCGTACAGGCACCGGTCGCCCCGACCGGTGGACCCGGTTCGACACCGAACCCGACCAGCACCACCGACAACGGTCCGAGCTGGCTCTGGATGATGCAGGAGGCGCTCCGCTAGGCGTCGCACACCCAGGGTCGTCCGGGCCGGTGACGGAAGGACACCCCTCGAATGACCACGGTCACCCAGCGACCCACCGACCGGGGCGGACCGACGCCCGACGACACCGAGGCCCGGCAGCCAGGCACCCGGCAGCCAGGCACCCCGGAACCGCGCACCACGGAACCGCGCACCCGGCAGCCGCGCACCAGGCGTCCTTCCGCGCGCGTCCTCTGGGCGCTGGCGGCGGTGTTCCTCCTCGCGGCCCTCGCCGTCACGGCGACGCTCGGGCGCGCCGCGTGGCAGGCCCGTCAGGCCGACGAGTCACGCTCGGCGGCGCTCGCCGCCGGACGGCAGATCGCCGTGAACTTCGTGACGATGCGTGCCTCCTCCTTCGACGCGGACACCAAGCGCGTCCTCGACGACGCCACCGGCCAGTTCCGCACCGAGTACGCCTCCACCCTGGCCCAGCTCAAGCCGGTCGTCACCGCGAACAAGACGGTTTCGACCGTCGAGCGCGCCGAGGCCGCTCTCGTCTCCGCCGACGACGACTCGGCCCGCGTCATCGTCGGGGTGGTCGCCCCGACGACCAACGCGTCGACGAGCACACCCGAGAAGAAGACGTACCGCCTGCGCCTCGACCTCGTGCGCGTCGGTGACGCCTGGAAGGTGAACGCCCTTGACTTCGTCAGCTGACACCCGCCGGACGACGCCTCCCGCCGCGTCGCCGAGGACGGCCGGCGCCCGCCGCCGCGTCGCCGGCTCCCGCCGCCGCGAGACCACCGGTCCTGGCCGTGCCGAGGTGCTGCCCACCCTGACCGCCCCGCCGACCGGCGCGGTCACGGCTCCCGCGGCCCGCGCCGTGCGCGTCGAGGCGTCCCCGGAGGCCGTGACCCCCACGGCCCCCGACGTGCGCGTCGGAGCACCCGCCGAGGCCGGCGCGGACGCGCCGCAACCTGGGCGCCGGCTGTGGCCGGCCGCCACCGCGGCGGTCCTCGCGCTCGCGCTGCTCGCGACGACGCTCGTGCTGTCGCTGCGTCCGACCGTCACGGACGCCGACCGCAGCGCGGCCGTCGGCTCGGCTCGCACGACGCTCGAGAGCCTCCTGAGCTACAGCGGCACCACCTTCGACCAGCACGTCGCCCAGGTGACGCCGCAGCTCGCCTCGCCGTTCCGCGAGCAGTTCACGAAGGTCGCGGCGGCCGACATCAAGCCGATGGCGGTCAAGAACGGTGCGACCGTCCAGGCCAAGGTCTACGACGCCGGCGTCATGGACGCGACCGGCGACGGCGGTGAGGGCACGACCGTGCGCGTCCTCGCCTTCGTCAACCAGGCGACGACGACGAAGGCGAGCACGACCCCCGCGATCGACCAGAACCGGGTCATCGCGACGATGCGGAAGGTGGGGGAACGCTGGCTCGTCAGCGACCTGGCCGCATTCTGAAAGGGGCTGGTCCCGGGCGCCCAGAGGGGGTCGTCCGGGACCGGGGCGGGGGAGCCCAGCGGTTGGCATACTGCCTCCTGTGAAGCTCATCCAGGCCAACGGTGTCCCCGAGTCCCTCGCCCGCGTCCACGCTCCGCAGGCCCCTCCGGTCCGTGTCGGAGTCGTCCAGCACGCGTGGGTCGAGGGCCCCGCGGCCCTCGTCGACACCCTCCGGGACGGCGTCCGGACGGCAGCCGAGGCGGGAGCGTCGGTCGTCTTCCTGCCCGAGCTGACCCTGTCGCGCTACCCGGCCGACGCGCTGCCCGAGGGCACCCCGAACGCGACCGCCGAGGACCTCGAGACCGGTCCGACGGTCACCTTCGCCCGTGACGCTGCCCGGGACTTCGGCGTCCACGTGCACGCCTCGCTCTACGAGCGGGCCGACGCCCCGGACGGGGCGGCCGACGGCCTCGGCTTCAACACCGCCGTCCTCGTGGCCCCGAGCGGGCAGCTCGTGGCCCGCACCCGCAAGACCCACATCCCCGTGACGGCCGGGTACTACGAGGACCGGTACTTCCGCCCCGGCCCGCCCGAGGCCGCCTACCCGGTCGTCGAGCTCGACGACCCGGCGATGCGCCTCGGCCTGCCGACGTGCTGGGACGAGTGGTTCCCCGAGGTCGCGCGGCTCTACTCCCTCGCGGGGGCGCAGGTGCTGTGCTACCCGACGGCGATCGGGTCCGAGCCGGACCACCCCGACTTCGACACGCAGCCGCTGTGGCAGCAGGTCATCGTCGGCAACGGCATCGCCAACGGCCTGTTCATGGTCGTGCCGAACCGCTACGGCACCGAGGGCCTCATCACGTTCTACGGCAGCTCGTTCATCTCGGACCCCTACGGCCGGATCCTCGTCCAGGCCCCGCGGGAGGAGGCAGCGGTCCTCGTCGCCGACCTCGACCTCGCCCAGCGGCGGGACTGGCTCGAGCTGTTCCCCTTCCTGGCCACCCGGCGCCCCGACTCCTACGCCGCTCTCACCGAGCCGGTCCGGGCCGAGCACCGCCGCGAGGTCGACGCGTGAGCGTGCCCGCCACCGACGCCACGGGCGCCAGCGGAGACACCGACGCCACCAGTGACACCGACGCGGCGGCTGCCCCGGCGGCGCCCGGCTGGCGGATGCCCGCCGAGACCGAGCCGCACGACTGCACGTGGATGGCCTGGCCGAGTCGGGGCTACACGCTCGGGGAGACCCCCGAGGAGGTGGCGACCGCGCGCGCGACGTGGGCGGCCGTCGCCGCCGCCGTCGTCGAGTTCGAGCCGGTCAGGATGGTCGTCACCCCGGCCGACCTGCCGGTCGCCGAGTCGCTCCTGCCCCCTGACGTCGAGCTCGTGCCCGCCGCCCTCGACGACGCGTGGATGCGCGACATCGGCCCGACGTTCGTCCGCTCGGCGGACGGCACGCGGCTCGGCGCCGTCGACTGGGTCTTCAACGGCTGGGGGGCCCAGGCGTGGGCCACGTGGGAGCACGACGCCCGCATCGGCTCGTTCGTCGCGGGCCTGGCCGGCGCCGAGCGCATCGGCTCGGCACTCGTCAACGAGGGCGGCGGCATCCACGTCGACGGGATCGGCACCGTCCTGCTGACCGAGACCGTCCAGCTGGACCCGGGGCGCAACCCGGGCCTGACCCGGGCCGACGTCGAGGCCGAGCTCGCGCGAACCCTCGGAGCCACGGCTTTCGTGTGGCTCCCGCGCGGACTGACCCGCGACTACGACGAGTTCGGCACCCGCGGCCACGTCGACATCGTCGCGACGATCCCGAGCCCCGGTGTCGTGCTCCTGCACGAGCAGCAGGATCCGGCTCATCCGGACCATGCCGTGTCCCGGGTGCTGCGCGAGCTGCTCGAGGACGCCCGCGACGCGCGCGGCGAGCGCTTCGAGGTCGTCGGCGTCCCCGCCCCGCGCACCCTGTCCGACGCCGAGGGCCCCGTCGACTGGTCCTACCTCAACCATCTCGTCGTCAACGACGGCGTCATCGCCTGCACCTTCGGCGACCCGCAGGACGACGCGTCGCTCGGGGTGCTGCGCGAGGCCTATCCCGGGCGCCGCGTCGTCGGCGTCGAGGCCCGCCCGCTCTTCGACCGCGGCGGCGGCATCCACTGCATCACCCAGCAGCAGCCGGCGCTCTGAGCGTGTCCACGCAGGTCAGCCGGGCTGTCGGGGTTGAGGCAGCCGGCGGTGGACGTCCTCGCTCATCCGCACGACCGAGACACCGAGCTCGAGGCAGATGCGCACGATCGCGAGCCAGATGACGGCAGCGACCGGGCCGAAGACCAGGACGACGAGCCCTGTGCCGACGCTCGTGGCAAAGCCGCCGACGACGACGAGGACGTAGACGACCGCCGCCCAGACGATCGCCAGCACGTAGACGATGCGCACGATCGTCGGCGTGACGAAGGTCGTGAAGCTGACGTCGAACAGGGCCTGGAAGAAGCCGGCCGACGAGTCGGCGGGGGCCTCACCGGACGGGCCGGGAGCCGACGGGCCGGCAGGGGGCGATCCGGGAGCCGACGGGCCGGCAGCGGGCGACCCGGGCGCGGGTGATCCGGGCGCGGGTGATCCTGGCGCGGGTGATCCTGGCGCGGGGGAGCCGGGCGCGGGTGATCCGGGCGCGGGTGATCCGGGCGCGGGGGAGCCGAAGGCGCCCTGCTCCCGGGGTTCTGGTCTGACATGGTGGAATCTCCTTCTCGAGTGGGCCCCGGGGCACGCCCGGCACGGCCGGTCGCGCCCAGCCTAGGGACGCCCGGTGCGCGGCGACGGGACCGGCGCGGGACGCCTCCGGACGGTGGGCGAGGGGCCCTCGCGGAGGCTCCCGACGCGCCCGCGAGGTGGGTGGCTCTTGACGGGCCGCCCGTTGAGCGCCATATTCGACGCGTTCGCATTGCGAGCTCCCGGTCCGGGAGCGTGGCAGGCAGCCGCCGCGGCTGACACGGGTGACCACCTGTGGGCAGGCTCCGGCAGGCGTCTCCGCTCTTGACCCGGCTGGACACTCCTGCCCTTTGCCGGTAGGCTGGGCCTTTGCGCTGCCCTGCCCTCTCTCCGCGTGTCCAGTCAGGCTGACCACCGTGCCGTCCGGTACGAGTTCTGACCCGGGTCCCGTGAGCGAAGCCATGCGGCAACGCGGATCTGAAGATTCGAAAAGGCCCGTGGAAGGACCCTCCTTGGCTGCCTCGCGTACTGCGACGAACATGTCCACCGCACAGACCCCTTCGGGGCGTCTGTCCTTCGCGAAGATTCGCGAACCGCTCGAGGTCCCCGACCTCCTGGCCCTTCAGACGGAGAGCTTCGACTGGCTGCTCGGCAACGAGCGCTGGCAGGCCCGCGTCGCCGCGGCCAAGGCCGAGGGGCGCACCGACGTCCCGGACCGGTCCGGGCTCGAGGAGATCTTCGAGGAGATCTCGCCGATCGAGGACTTCAGCGGCTCGATGTCGCTGTCGTTCCGCGACCACCGCTTCGAGGAGACGCGCAAGACGATCGAGTCGTGCAAGGAGCGCGACCAGACCTACGACGCCCCGCTCTTCGTCACCGCCGAGTTCATGAACGCCCAGACGGGTGAGATCAAGAGCCAGACGGTCTTCATGGGCGACTTCCCGCTCATGACCGAGCGCGGCACCTTCATCATCAACGGCACCGAGCGTGTCGTCGTGTCCCAGCTGGTCCGCAGCCCGGGCGTCTACTTCGAGCGCACGCCCGACAAGACGTCCGACAAGGACATCTACACGGCCAAGATCATCCCGAGCCGCGGCGCCTGGCTCGAGTTCGAGATCGACAAGCGCGACATGGTCGGCGTCCGCGTCGACCGCAAGCGCAAGCAGTCCGTCACGGTGCTCCTCAAGGCGCTCGGCTGGACCGAGGCCCAGATCCTCGAGGAGTTCGGCGACTTCGAGTCGATGCGGATGACCCTCGAGAAGGACCACACGCAGGGCCAGGACGACGCCCTGCTCGACATCTACCGCAAGCTGCGCCCGGGCGAGCCGCCGACGAAGGAGGCCGCGCAGACGCTGCTCGACAACCTCTACTTCAACGGCAAGCGCTACGACCTCGCCAAGGTCGGCCGGTACAAGATCAACAAGAAGCTCGGCCTCGACGCGCCGATCAACGACTCGACGCTGTCCATCGACGACATCGTCAAGACGATCAAGTTCATCGTGACGCTGCACGACGGCGGCGACTCGATGAAGGGCGTCAAGCAGGGCGAGGAGATCGACGTCCGCGTCGAGGTCGACGACATCGACCACTTCGGCAACCGCCGCCTGCGGTCGGTCGGCGAGCTCATCCAGAACCAGGTCCGCACCGGCCTGTCCCGCATGGAGCGCGTCGTCCGCGAGCGCATGACCACGCAGGACGTCGAGGCCATCACGCCGCAGACCCTGATCAACATCCGCCCCGTCGTGGCGTCGATCAAGGAGTTCTTCGGCACCTCGCAGCTGTCGCAGTTCATGGACCAGAACAACCCGCTCGCGGGCCTGACGCACAAGCGGCGTCTGTCGGCCCTCGGCCCGGGTGGTATCTCCCGTGACCGCGCGCAGATGGAGGTCCGTGACGTCCACCCGTCGCACTACGGCCGCATGTGCCCGATCGAGACGCCGGAAGGCCCGAACATCGGCCTCATCGGCTCGCTCGCCTCGTACGGCCGCATCAACGCGTTCGGCTTCATCGAGACCCCGTACCGCAAGGTCGAGAAGGGCCACGTCACCGACGAGATCCACTACCTGTCCGCCGACGAGGAGGACCGCTACGTCGTCGCGCAGGCCAACGCCCAGCTCGACCTCGACGGCAACTTCGTCGACGAGCGGGTCCTCGTGCGCACCAAGGGTGGCGAGGTGGAGCTCGTGCCTGGTGAGGACGTCGACTACATGGACGTCTCGCCGCGCCAGATGGTCTCGGCCGCGACGGCGATGATCCCGTTCCTCGAGCACGACGACGCCAACCGTGCCCTCATGGGCGCCAACATGCAGCGTCAGGCCGTCCCGCTCGTCAAGAGCGAGGCGCCCCTCGTCGGCACCGGCATGGAGTACCGCGCCGCCCTCGACTCTGGCGACGTCGTCCGCGCCGACAAGCCCGGCGTCGTGCAGGAGGTCTCGGCCGACCTCGTCACGGTGGCCAACGACGACGGCACGTACCAGACGTACCGCATCGCCAAGTTCGCCCGCTCCAACCAGGGCACGAGCTACAACCAGGTCGTCGTCGTCAACGAGGGCGACCGCCTGGAGGCCGGCTCGGTCATCGCCGACGGTCCCGCCACGGACAAGGGCGAAATGGCGCTCGGGCGCAACCTGCTCGTCGCGTTCATGTCGTGGGAGGGTCACAACTACGAGGACGCGATCATCCTGTCGCAGCGCCTCGTGCAGGACGACGTCCTCTCCTCGATCCACATCGAGGAGCACGAGGTCGACGCCCGTGACACCAAGCTCGGCCCCGAGGAGATCACCCGGGACATCCCGAACGTCTCCGAGGACGTCCTCGCCGACCTCGACGAGCGCGGCATCATCCGCGTCGGGGCCGAGGTGCGCGACGGCGACCTCCTCGTCGGCAAGGTCACGCCCAAGGGCGAGACCGAGCTGACGCCGGAGGAGCGCCTGCTCCGTGCGATCTTCGGCGAGAAGGCTCGCGAGGTCCGCGACACCTCCCTCAAGGTGCCGCACGGCGAGACCGGCACGGTCATCGGCGTCAAGGAGTTCCGGGCCGACCAGGGCGACGACCTGCCCCCGGGCGTCAACCAGCTCGTCCGTGTCTACGTGGCCAACAAGCGCAAGATCACCGACGGTGACAAGCTCGCCGGCCGCCACGGCAACAAGGGCGTCATCTCCAAGATCCTCCCGGTCGAGGACATGCCGTTCCTCGAGGACGGCACGCCCGTCGACGTCGTGCTCAACCCGCACGGCGTGCCGCGACGGATGAACCTCGGCCAGATCCTCGAGCTGCACCTCGGCTGGGCCGCCTCCCGCGGCTGGAAGATCGAGGGCAACCCGGACTGGGCCAAGGAGATCGCGCCCGACGCCCACGAGGCCCCGCCCGGCTCCCGCGTCGCGACGCCCGTCTTCGACGGCGCGTCCGAGGACGTCGTGACCGGCCTGCTCGACTCGACGCTGAAGACGCGCGACGACGTGCGCCTCATCGACGCCTCGGGCAAGACGCGCCTGTTCGACGGCCGCTCCGGCGAGCCGTTCCCGGAGCCCGTCGCGGTCGGCTACATGTACATCCTCAAGCTGCACCACCTCGTCGACGACAAGATCCACGCGCGCTCGACGGGCCCGTACTCGATGATCACCCAGCAGCCGCTCGGCGGTAAGGCCCAGTTCGGTGGCCAGCGCTTCGGTGAGATGGAGGTCTGGGCGCTCGAGGCGTACGGCGCGGCCTACACGCTCCAGGAGCTGCTGACGATCAAGTCCGACGACGTCCCCGGACGCGTCAAGGTCTACGAGGCGATCGTCAAGGGCGAGAACATCCCCGACTCGGGCATCCCGGAGTCGTTCAAGGTCCTCCTCAAGGAGATGCAGTCCCTGTGTCTCAACGTCGAGGTCCTGAGCTCCGACGGCACGACGATCGAGATGAAGGAGTCCGACGAGGAGGTCTTCCGCGCGGCGGAGGAGCTCGGCATCGACCTGAGCCGGCGCGAGCCGTCCAGCGTCGAAGAGGTCTGAGAAGGCCCCCCAACGACAGGCGGTGCGTATGCCGCTGGGCCCGCTCAGCGGCATACGTCCCCTCGTCAACGAACACCACTCAGACCAAAGACTTAACGAGAGTTACGAGAGAAGGAACCACGTGCTCGACGTCAACTTCTTCGACGAGCTGCGCATCGGCCTTGCCACCGCGGAGTCCATCCGCCAGTGGAGCCACGGCGAGGTCAAGAAGCCCGAGACCATCAACTACCGCACCCTCAAGCCGGAGAAGGAGGGCCTGTTCTGCGAGCGCATCTTCGGCCCGACCCGGGACTGGGAGTGCAACTGCGGCAAGTACAAGCGCGTCCGCTTCAAGGGCATCATCTGTGAGCGCTGTGGCGTCGAGGTCACGCGCGCCAAGGTGCGCCGTGAGCGGATGGGCCACATCGAGCTCGCCGCGCCCGTCACCCACATCTGGTACTTCAAGGGCGTCCCGTCGCGCCTCGGGTACCTGCTCGACCTCGCCCCGAAGGACCTCGAGAAGGTCATCTACTTCGCGGCGTACATGATCACGTCCGTCGACGAGGAGCAGCGGCACGCCGACCTGCCCTCGCTCGAGGCGCAGATCCAGGTCGAGAAGAAGGAGATCGAGAACCGCCGCGACGCCGACGTCGAGGCGCGCGCGCAGCTGCTCGAGAAGGACATCGCCACGCTCGAGGCCGAGGGCGCCAAGGCCGACGCCAAGCGCAAGGTCCGCGACTCCGCCGAGCGCGAGATGAACAACATCCGCAAGCGCGCCGACCAGCAGGTCGAGCGGCTCGAGCAGGTCTGGGACCGGTTCAAGAACCTCAAGGTCCAGGACCTCGAGGGCGACGAGATCCTCTACCGCGAGATGCGTGACCGGTTCGGCCTCTACTTCGAGGGCGGCATGGGCGCGGCGGCGATCCAGAAGCGCCTCGAGTCCTTCGACCTCGAAGCCGAGGCCGAGGCGCTGACCGAGATCATCGCGACCGGCAAGGGCCAGAAGAAGACCCGCGCCATCAAGCGCCTCAAGGTCGTGTCGGCGTTCCAGACGACGACGAACCACCCGACCGGCATGGTCCTCGACGCGATCCCGGTCATCCCGCCGGACCTGCGCCCGATGGTGCAGCTCGACGGTGGCCGGTTCGCGACCTCGGACCTCAACGACCTCTACCGCCGCGTCATCAACCGCAACAACCGCCTCAAGCGACTGCTCGACCTCGGCGCGCCCGAGATCATCGTCAACAACGAGAAGCGGATGCTCCAGGAGGCCGTCGACAGCCTCTTCGACAACGGCCGCCGCGGTCGCCCGGTCACGGGCCCCGGCAACCGTCCGCTGAAGTCGCTGTCCGACATGCTCAAGGGCAAGCAGGGCCGGTTCCGCCAGAACCTGCTCGGCAAGCGCGTCGACTACTCCGGTCGTTCGGTCATCGTCGTCGGCCCGCAGCTCAAGCTGCACCAGTGCGGGCTGCCCAAGCAGATGGCGCTCGAGCTGTTCAAGCCGTTCGTCATGAAGCGCCTCGTCGACCTCGACCACGCGCAGAACATCAAGTCGGCCAAGCGCATGGTCGAGCGGGCCCGCCCGGTCGTGTGGGACGTCCTCGAAGAGGTCATCACCGAGCACCCGGTGCTGCTCAACCGTGCACCCACGCTGCACCGTCTCGGCATCCAGGCCTTCGAGCCGCAGCTCGTCGAGGGCAAGGCCATCCAGATCCACCCGCTCGTCTGCTCGGCCTTCAACGCCGACTTCGACGGTGACCAGATGGCCGTCCACGTGCCGCTGTCCGCGGAGGCGCAGGCCGAGGCCCGCATCCTCATGCTGTCGAGCAACAACATCCTCAAGCCGGCCGACGGTCGCCCCGTCACCATGCCGACGCAGGACATGATCACCGGTATCTACCACCTGACCGACGCGGTCGACGGTGGTGGTCTCGGTGCGGGTCGTGCCTTCACGTCCCCGGCCGAGGCCCGGATGGCCTTCGACCGTGGCGAGATCCAGCTCGGCTCGACGATCCGGCTGCGCCTGACCGACGTCGTCCCGCCGCTCGGCTACGCGCTGCCGGAGGGTGTCGAGGCCGGCGAGGACGGCCTCGTGCCGGCGCTGACGCTCGAGACGACCCTCGGTCGCGCGCTGTTCAACGACACGCTGCCGGTGGACTACCCGTTCGAGAACCGGGCCGTGGACCGCAAGCGCCTGTCGGCGATCGTCAACGACCTCGCGGAGCGCTACTCCAAGGTCCAGGTCGCCGCGTCCCTCGACGCCCTCAAGGAGGCCGGTTTCCACTGGTCGACCCGCTCGGGCTGCACCGTCTCGATCGCCGACGTCACGACGCCGAGCAACAAGACCGAGATCCTCGAGGGCTTCGAGTCGAAGGCCGCGAAGGTCCAGACCCAGTACGAGCGCGGTCTCATCACCGACGACGAGCGTCGTCAGGAGCTCGTCGAGATCTGGACGCAGGCGTCCAACCAGGTCGCCAAGGAGATGGAGACCAACTTCCCGCGCACGAACCCCATCTACCGGATGGTGTCCTCGGGTGCCGGTGGTAACTGGTTCCAGATCCGTCAGATCGCCGGCATGCGTGGCCTCATGGCCAACCCGAAGGGCGAGATCATCCCGCGCCCGATCAAGGCGAACTTCCGTGAGGGCCTGACCGTCGTCGAGTTCTTCATCTCGACCCACGGTGCCCGCAAGGGTCTGGCCGACACCGCGCTCCGGACCGCCGACTCGGGCTACCTCACGCGTCGTCTCGTCGACGTGTCGCAGGACGTCATCATCCGTGAGGACGACTGTGGCACCGAGCGTGGCCTCAAGCTGCCGATCGCGGCGATCAACGAGGTCACCGGCGGCCGCAGCCTCTCGGAGGTCGTCGAGGCGTCGGTGTACGCCCGGACGCTCGCCGAGGACGTCGTGGGCCCCGACGGCACGGTTCTGGCCGAGGCCGGCATCGACGTGGGCGACGTCGCCATCCGCAACCTCTACGAGGCCGGTGTCGACGAGATCAAGGTCCGCTCGGTCCTGACCTGCGACAGCCGCGTCGGCACGTGCGCGAAGTGCTACGGCCGTTCGCTCGCGACCGGCAAGCTCGTCGACATCGGCGAGGCCGTCGGCATCATCGCGGCCCAGTCGATCGGTGAGCCGGGCACGCAGCTGACGATGCGCACCTTCCACACCGGTGGTGCGGCCGCGGCCGACGACATCACCCAGGGTCTGCCGCGTGTCGTCGAGCTCTTCGAGGCGCGGACGCCCAAGGGTGTCGCCCCGATCGCCGAGGCCACCGGCCGCGTCGAGATCGAGGACACCGACAAGGCGCGTCGCATCCTGCTCACCCCGGACGACGGCTCGGACCAGCACGCCTACCCGGTCAGCAAGCGTTCGCGCCTGCTCGTCCAGGACGGCGACCACGTCGCGGTCGGCACCAAGCTCGTGCAGGGTGCCATCGACCCGAAGCAGGTGCTGCGCATCCTCGGCCCGCGTGCCGCCCAGAAGCACCTCGTCGACGAGGTGCAGGCGGTCTACCGCCAGCAGGGCGTGTCGATCCACGACAAGCACATCGAGGTCATCGTGCGTCAGATGCTGCGTCGCGTGACGATCATCGAGTCGGGTGACACCGAGCTGCTGCCGGGGGAGCTGGCCGAGCGGGGCCGCTTCGAGGAGGCCAACCGCAAGGCAATGGCCGAGGGCGGTCGCCCGTCCGCCGGTCGTCCCGAGCTCATGGGCATCACCAAGGCGTCGCTCGCGACCGAGTCGTGGCTGTCGGCCGCGTCCTTCCAGGAGACGACCCGCGTGCTCACGCAGGCCGCCATGGAGGGCAAGTCCGACCCGCTGCTCGGCCTGAAGGAGAACGTCATCCTCGGAAAGCTCATCCCGGCCGGTACGGGCCTGCCCCGCTACCGCAACATCAAGGTGGAGCCGACCGAGGAGGCCAAGGCCGCCATGTACTCGCTCCCGAGCTACGACGCGTACGACTACGCGGGCTTCGGGACGGGTTCCGGCGAGGCGATCCGCCTCGACGACGAGGCGCTCGGTCTCGACAAGTTCTGAGGGCCCGGCCGCGAGGCCGGACCGCGCGAACACCCGCCCGCAGGGCCGGCTCCCCACCCGGGGAGCCGGCCCTGCGGCCGTCTCGGCGGCCCCCGCGGCCGTCGCCGGGCGGGACTTCCTTGTCGCTGCCCAAAGCGCCGATACCGGGCAAAACGGACTAGCCTGCGGGGCAGGGTGACCGGGTCGGCGGCGCGGGTCGCCGGACGCGCACCCGAGGTCGCGATGCCCTTGGAGGTCGCCGTGCTCCGTCCGACGCGTGTCCTGTCCAGCCCGCTGCGTTCGCGGCCGGGACCGCGCGGCCCGGAGCGGGGGCCGGGCCGCCGACGACGTACCGCGGGGGTGGCCGTCGGCGCCGTCGTCGCAGGGCTCGCGCTCGTCACGGTGACACCCTCGGGCTCGGAGGCGGTCGGCTACCAGTCGCGCGACGCGGCCCTGCGCCGCGAGATCGGCCGGCTCATGACCGACCCGAGCGTCACCGCGGCCTCGGCCCGGGTCGGGGTGACCGTCCAGGACGCGTCGACGCGGGTGCCCGTGTACGTGCGGTACGCCAACACGCCCCTCATGCCGGCCTCGACGCAGAAGGTCTTCACCGCGGCCGCGGCCATGAACGTCCTGGGCAGCGGCTACCGCTGGACCACCGACGTGCTCGCGCCGGCGCCCCCCACCGGGGGTGTGGTCAGCCGCCTCTATCTCAAGGGTCGCGGCGACCCGACCCTCATGGAGAAGGACCTCACGGCCCTGGCGTCGGCCCTGCGGTCCAAGGGCGTGACGCGCGTGTCCGGGGACGTCGTCGGCGACCCGACCTACTTCGACGACCAGCGGTACAGCCCGTACTGGTCCACCTCGTACGCCTCGAGCTACTACGCGGCCCAGGTGTCCGGCCTGACGCTCGCGCCCGACACCGACTACGACGCCGGCACCGTGATCGTCGACGTCGCCCCCGCGGCCACGGTCGGGGCACGACCCCGCCTCACGCTGACCCCGCCGTCGGCGGCGCGCACGGTCACGCTCGTCAACCAGGCGACGACGGGTTCCGCCGGGTCGGCGACGACGCTGTCGGTCGCACGCCGGTCGGGGACGAACTTCGTCACGGTGTCGGGACGCATCGGCGCAGGGCACGCGACGGTGAAGAAGTGGGTGACGGTCAACGAGCCGGCGCTCCTCGCGGCCCGGGCCTTCCGTGACCGGCTGGCCGCCGCCGGCATCCGTGTGGACGGCGGCGCCGTCAAGGGACGGGCACCGTCGGGCCAGACCCTGCTGGCCCGCCACGCGTCGATGACGCTGGGCCAGCTGCTCGTGCCCTTCCTCAAGCTGAGCAACAACTCGCACGGTGAGGCCATCGTCAAGACGCTCGGGGCGCGCACCGGCCGGCCGGGCAGCTGGGCCGACGGCACCGCGGCGCTGCGGGCGTTCGCGGGCCGGGTCGGCATCGACGTGCGGGGGCTGCGGTTCGTCGACGGCTCGGGCCTGGCTCGTGCCAACCGACTCACGCCGAACCAGCTGGCCACGCTCCTGGACAAGGTGCAGCGCACGTCGTGGGCCGGGACGTTCCGTGCTGCCCTGCCGCTGGCGGGCACCGACCCGGTGCGCTGGACCGGCGGCACGCTCGCCGGCCGGATGCGGGGGACGGCCGCAGCGGGCAACCTCCGCGCCAAGAACGGCTCGCTGACGGGCGTGTCCTCCCTCGCCGGCTACGTCACGGGCGCAGACGGGCGCCGCTACGTCTTCGTGATGATGGGCACCTACGCCGGAGCCTCGACCCGGCCCGTCGAGGACCGTCTGGGGGTCCTGCTCGCCCGGTGGCGCATGACGAACCGCTGAGGCGCCGAAGGTGCGGAGGGCACGCACCCGTGGGTGCTCCCGAGGCGCGTCACCCTGCAGCCGGCGCCACGGTCTGAAATAGGCTGGCCGGCATGACCGAGCCCACGGCCGACGCCCCCAGCGACGCAGCGACCGCCCCTGCGACCGCCTCGCCCCTCGCCTCACCCGCGGCCTCACCGACAGTCTCACCGACAGCCGCACCGAGCGGTGCCGACAGCGGCACCGGGACCCCCGCGCCGACGATCATCATCCTCACCGAGGAGGCGCTCAAGCCTGCCGACGTCGACAAGATCGTGGCCCTGCACGTCGACGAGGCCCCGACCTACCGGGTGCTCGTGCCGGCCGACACCGAGCGCAACATGCTCTCGACGTTCCTCAACCACCTGAGCCTCTTCGAGATGCGCGAGGCGCTCGACAGCCTGCGCCCGGTCGACCGGGAGGAGGCGCGCGTCGGTGCCGACACCGCGCTGTCGACGACGCTGTCCGAGCTGGGCCGTCACGCGGCCACCGCGACCGGGGAGATCACGGGCGACGACCCCGTGCCGACCCTCGTCGAGGAGGTGTCGCGCCTCGGCGCCCGCGAGGTCGTCGTCGTCACCGAGCCGCACGCCGTCGAGGACACCTTCCACACCGACTGGGCCTCGCGCGCCCGCGAGGTCCTGGGCGTGCCCGTGCTGCACATGTACGCGGGGGACTGGCGCCTGGGCTGAGCGGAGCCCGCTCGCGCCGACCCGGGGTGACCCCTGGGCCCGACGCTCCGGGCGGCGCTCCGCGTGCTCATGTCCCTGCTCGAACCGATTTGGTAGCCGTGCCACGCGCCGGTACGCTTGAACACTGTGTCTGAGGCATGCCCTCAGGCATGCGCGATGACGGCCCTCGTGCCCTGTCCACCGCTCCGGCGGGGCGACATCACCGGGGTCCAGAGCACACCTCCCGCCGGGCAACCCGCGGAGCCCGACGCTCGTCGGCCCGTGGGGAGTGCAGGGGGGAGAACCGGCACCGACAGCCCCAGGACACACCCGACCTCGGGGGTCGAGGAGCCGAACAGTCAAGGAGCCGCCCACCCGGGCGACCGACAACAGCAACGTTACGGAGTCACCAGGTTGCCTACCATCAACCAGCTGGTCCGCAAGGGCCGCCAGGACAAGGCCTCGAAGGCCAAGACCCCGGCGCTCAAGGGCTCGCCCCAGCGCCGTGGTGTGTGCACGCGTGTGTACACGACCACTCCCAAGAAGCCGAACTCTGCCCTCCGCAAGGTCGCCCGTGTGCGCCTCTCGAGCGGCATCGAGGTCACGGCCTACATCCCGGGCGTCGGCCACAACCTGCAGGAGCACTCGATCGTGCTCGTGCGCGGCGGTCGTGTGAAGGACCTCCCCGGCGTCCGCTACAAGATCATCCGCGGCACGCTCGACACGCAGGGCGTCAAGAACCGCAAGCAGGCTCGTAGCCGCTACGGCGCGAAGAAGGAGAAGAGCTGATGCCTCGCAAGGGACCCGCTCCGAAGCGCCCGCTCGTCGTCGACCCGGTCTACGGCAGCCCGCTCGTCACCCAGCTCGTCAACAAGATCCTCCTCGACGGCAAGAAGTCCATCGCGGAGACGATCGTCTACGGCGCCCTCGAGGGCTGCCGCCAGAAGACGGGCACCGACCCGGTCGCGACGCTCAAGCGCGCGCTCGACAACGTCAAGCCGGCCATGGAGGTCAAGTCCCGCCGCGTCGGTGGTGCGACCTACCAGGTGCCGATCGAGGTCAAGCCGGGCCGCAGCACGACGCTCGCCCTGCGCTGGCTCGTCGGCTACTCGCGTCAGCGTCGCGAGAAGACGATGACCGAGCGCCTCATGAACGAGATCCTCGACGCGTCCAACGGCCTCGGTGCCGCGGTCAAGCGTCGGGAGGACACCCACAAGATGGCCGAGTCGAACAAGGCCTTCGCGCACTACCGCTGGTGACGCACCCCCCGGCCGGGTGCCACGGCGCCCCCGCTCCGGCGGAGGGCGCGGCACCGGGCCGGGGAACACCGGCCACAGCCGCCCGCGTTGAACGGGGCGCCCACGGGCCGGTCCTGTTCCGCCGGGCGGCCGCGGGACCACCGCAGACTTCACTACACGAATGAGACGAGACAACTGACGTGGCACTTGACGTCCTGACGGACCTGAAGAAGGTCCGCAACATCGGCATCATGGCGCACATCGACGCTGGCAAGACCACGACGACGGAGCGCGTCCTCTTCTACACCGGTGTCAACCACAAGATCGGTGAGACGCACGACGGTGCGTCGACGACCGACTGGATGGAGCAGGAGAAGGAGCGGGGGATCACCATCACCTCCGCCGCCGTCACCTGCTTCTGGGAGGGCACCCAGATCAACATCATCGACACGCCCGGCCACGTCGACTTCACGGTCGAGGTCGAGCGGTCCCTGCGCGTCCTCGACGGCGCGGTCGCCGTCTTCGACGGCAAGGAGGGTGTCGAGCCCCAGTCCGAGACGGTGTGGCGCCAGGCCGACAAGTACGACGTCCCCCGCATCGCGTTCGTCAACAAGATGGACAAGCTCGGTGCCGACTTCTACTTCACGGTGCAGACGATCAAGGACCGCCTCGGTGCGGAGCCGCTCGTGCTCCAGCTGCCGATCGGTGCCGAGAACGACTTCATCGGCGTCGTCGACCTCATCTACAAGCGCGCCCTGGTCTGGCCGGGCGACGCCAAGGGTGACGTCACGATGGGCGCCAAGTACGAGATCCAGGACATCCCGGCCGACATGGTCGAGAAGGTCGAGGAGTACCGCCAGGCCCTCGTCGAGCGTGTCGCCGAGTCCGACGACGACCTCATGGAGAAGTACCTCGGTGGTGAGGAGCTGTCCCCGGAGGAGATCAAGGCCGGCATCCGCAAGCTGACGGTCAACTCCGAGCTCTACCCGGTCCTGTGCGGCTCGGCCTTCAAGAACCGCGGTGTGCAGCCGATGCTCGACGCCGTCGTCGACTACCTCCCGTCCCCGGTCGACGTGCCGGCCATGATCGGCCACAAGCCGGGCGACGAGAGCGTCGAGATGACGCGCGAGCCGAGCAAGGACGCCCCGTTCTCGGCGCTCGCCTTCAAGGTCGCCGCGCACCCGTTCTTCGGCACGCTCACCTTCATCCGTGTCTACTCCGGCCGCATCGCCGCCGGCTCGCAGGTCATCAACACGACCAAGGGCCGCAAGGAGCGCATCGGCAAGCTCTTCCAGATGCACGCCAACAAGGAGAACCCCGTCGAGGAGGCCCTCGCCGGCCACATCTACGCGGCCATCGGCCTCAAGGACACGACGACCGGCGACACGCTGTCGGACCCGAGCGAGCAGATCGTCCTCGAGTCGATGACCTTCCCCGACCCGGTCATCCAGGTCGCCATCGAGCCCAAGACCAAGGGCGACCAGGAGAAGCTGTCGACGGCCATCCAGAAGCTCTCGGCCGAGGACCCCACCTTCCAGGTCCACCTCGACGAGGACACCGGCCAGACGATCATCGCCGGCATGGGCGAGCTGCACCTCGACATCCTCGTCGACCGCATGAAACGCGAGTTCAAGGTCGAGGCGAACGTCGGCAAGCCGCAGGTGGCCTACCGCGAGACGATCCGTCGCTCCGTCGAGAAGTACGACTACACGCACAAGAAGCAGACCGGTGGTTCCGGCCAGTTCGCGAAGGTCCAGGTGTCCTTCGAGCCGCTGGGCGAGACCGAGGACGGCTCGATGTACGAGTTCGTCAACGCCGTCACCGGTGGCCGCGTCCCGCGTGAGTACATCCCGTCGGTCGACGCCGGCATCCAGGACGCCATGCAGTACGGCGTGCTCGCCGGGTACCCGCTCGTCGGCATCAAGGCGACGCTCGTCGACGGCGCGTACCACGACGTCGACTCGTCCGAGATGGCGTTCAAGATCGCCGGCTCGATGGTCCTCAAGGAGGCCATCAAGAAGGCGGACCCGGTCCTGCTCGAGCCGATGATGGCCGTCGAGGTCCGCACGCCCGAGGACTACATGGGCGACGTCATCGGTGACATCAACTCCCGTCGTGGCCAGATCCAGGGCATGGAGGACATCAGCGGCGCCAAGGTCGTCAAGGGCCTCGTCCCGCTGTCCGAGATGTTCGGCTACGTCGGCGACCTGCGGTCCAAGACGCAGGGTCGCGCGAGCTTCTCCATGGAGTTCGACTCCTACGCAGAGGTCCCCAAGGCCGTTGCCGAGGAGATCATCAAGAAGACCCGCGGCGAGTGACGACGGGTCATCCCGGTAGTCTCTTTCTTCGGAAATCCCAACCCATCGCGCCACGTCCTGCCCTGGTCGTACGGCGTAACACTAGAAAGTCCTGAGGAGGACACACAGTGGCGAAGGCAAAGTTCGAGCGGACCAAGCCGCACGTCAACATCGGCACCATCGGTCACATCGACCACGGCAAGACGACGCTGACGGCTGCGATCTCCAAGGTCCTGCACGACAAGTACCCCGACCTCAACCCGCAGTTCGCGTTCGAGGACATCGACAAGGCTCCCGAGGAGCGCCAGCGCGGTATCACGATCTCGATCGCGCACATCGAGTACCAGACCGAGGGTCGTCACTACGCGCACGTCGACTGCCCGGGTCACGCCGACTACGTGAAGAACATGATCACGGGTGCGGCGCAGATGGACGGCGCGATCCTCGTCGTCGCCGCGACCGACGGCCCGATGCCGCAGACGAAGGAGCACGTCCTCCTGGCCCGCCAGGTCGGCGTCCCCTACATCGTCGTGGCGCTCAACAAGGCCGACATGGTCGACGACGAGGAGATCCTCGAGCTCGTCGAGATGGAGGTCCGTGAGCTGCTCTCGTCCTACGAGTTCCCGGGCGACGACCTGCCGGTCGTCAAGGTCTCGGCGCTCAAGGCCCTCGAGGGCGACCCGGAGTGGGGCCAGTCGGTCCTCGACCTCATGGACGCCGTCGACAGCGCCATCCCGGAGCCGGAGCGCGACGTCGACAAGCCGTTCCTCATGCCCGTCGAGGACGTCTTCACGATCACCGGTCGTGGCACCGTCGTCACCGGTCGTATCGAGCGCGGCATCCTCAAGGTCAACGAGGAGGTCGAGATCGTCGGCATCCACACCGGCCCGCCGGCCAAGACGACCGTCACCGGCATCGAGATGTTCCGCAAGCTGCTCGACGAGGGTCGCGCGGGCGAGAACGTCGGCCTCCTGCTCCGTGGCACGAAGCGTGAGGACGTCGAGCGCGGTCAGGTCGTCGTCAAGCCGGGTTCGATCACCCCGCACACCGAGTTCGAGGCGCAGGTCTACATCCTGTCCAAGGACGAGGGTGGCCGTCACACGCCGTTCTACGACAACTACCGTCCGCAGTTCTACTTCCGGACGACGGACGTCACGGGTGTCGTGCACCTGCCCGAGGGCACCGAGATGGTCATGCCCGGCGACAACACCGACATGAAGGTCGAGCTCATCCAGCCGATCGCCATGGAGGACGGCCTCAAGTTCGCCATCCGCGAGGGTGGCCGCACGGTCGGCGCCGGTCGCGTCACGAAGATCCTCAAGTGATCTGACGCTGCGACGCAGCACCTCTGGGAGGGCCCGTTCCGCTTCGGCGGGGCGGGCCCTTCCGCATGCCCGGCGTGGTGCCGCGTCGGGTCGAGGTGAGCGGACGCGTCCAGCCGCGACGGATCACCTCGAACCGCCGGTCCGTCCGTCGGGTGGAGGTGATCGGCCGCGTCCAGCCGCGACGGATCACCTCGGACCGCGTCTGCGCGCCCGGGCCGGCTCAGCCGTCGAGGACGGTGAGGGCCTGGCCGATGGCGGTGAGGCTCTCGACGGTGATGGGGTCGAGGACGAGCTGCACGTGCACCGCTCCGGCCTCGGCCATCGCGTGCAGGTGCTCGGCGAGTGCGCCCGGCTCGCCGCTGACGGGCGCGACCGACGCGGCATGGGGGGAGTCGCCCATCACCCGTCCGGCGCCCCCGGCGAGCCGGACCAGCACTGCGGCGGTGGCGCCGACCTCACCCGGCCTGCGGCCCGCCTCGGCGGCCGCCGCGTCGACGCGCTCGCGCAGGCGCGCGAACTCCGCCGGCGAGTTGGCGTACTGGCTCCACCAGGTGTTCCAGAGCTCGACGTGGGGCAGGCCGATGTGCAGCATGCGCGGCCCGGTCGAGCCGAGCATGAGCGGGGGCCCGCCCGGCCGCGTCGGCCCGGGGTCGAGCACGCAGTCGGTGAGGTCGTGGAACCGGCCGTGGTGGTCGATCCGTCCCTCGCGCAGGAGCGTGCGGATGACGGTGAAGGCCTCCTCGAAGCGGGAGACCCGCTCGTCGAAGGGGAACCCGTAGGCGGTGTACTCCCGCTCGTTCCACCCGGCCCCGAGCCCGAGAACCAGGCGCCCGCCGGAGATGCCGTCGACGGTCGCGGCCATCTTCGCGAGCATGGCCGGCGCGTGGAAGGCGGTCGAGGCCACGAACGGTCCGAGCTCGACACGGGAGGTGACCGCGGCGACGGCAGCGAGCGAGGTCCACACCTCCCACGGCCCGCGGGTGAGCCCGCCCGGCAGGTCGTAGAGCAGGTGGTCGCCGAGCCACAGCGAGTCGAGGCCGACGTCCTCGGCCGTACGGGCCATGGCGAGCAGCTCGGGCCAGTCGACCCGGCGCTCGACCTCGGGCAGCTGGACGCCGACCCGGAGCGGGCGGCTCACTGGCCGAGGGCCACGAGCACGACGGTGTCGGAGTCGGCCGCGAGGTAGGCCTTGGCGCGGAACGAGCCCTGGGCGAAGGCGGCGTCGAGGGCGTCGGAGCGCAGCAGCTGCCCGGTGGGCAGGGCGGAGCGGACGCCGTCCTCGACGTCGGGTGTCTCCGTGGTCGGTGCGGGGGAGTGGGCACGCAGGGCCGTGGCAGTGTCGGGCGACAGCCGGACGACGGCGTCGATCCAGTACGTCGAGGGCCCGGGTGCCTCGCCGTCCAGGGTGCCCGACATCCACGTCGCCGCGACCGGCCGGCCGAGGGCGGTGAAGCGCTTGGTCAGCGGGTCGAGGTCGTGGCGCACCTGCCCGGTGCCGGTCTTCGTCGCTGCGTTCACGGTGCTCCTCGGTCGGTCGGTCGGCGGCGTGGGCGACGACGTGCTGCACGCGGCGGTCGTCAGGGCGAGCAGGGCGGTGGTCACGGACATCGTCACGGCGGTGACGCGTCGGGCGCGGGTCATCGGCTGCTTCCTCGTTCGTCGGCCCGGTCCTCTCGACCGAGTCCGGGGGTGCGCTCGACGTCGCCCGGGCCGACGTCGACGGAGGGCGGCGGCGAGCCGACCGGCCACGTGACCGTCCGCGTGACGTCACCGCTCGACGGGAACGGCTTGGCCCAGCCGATCTCGGCGAAGCGGCCGTTCTCGTTGTCACCGGCGCCGCTGGCGATGTCGGCCTGACCCGGGTTGAAGTTGTAGTAGTCCTCGGCGTGGACGGTGACCGTCATCGTCACCTGACCGTTCTCGACGGTCACGTCGGCGCTGCTCCACTGCTGGTAGCCGCCGATCGTCTTCTGCCAGTTCTCGGTCGTGGGATAGGCGGTGGCCGGGTGGGCGTCGCCGGTCATGCTGAAGTGCGTGTTGCCGTTGCGGACCATCTCGTCGACGGCCGCCGCGGTGCGGGACACCTCGCCGTTGACGTTGGCGGCGATGGCGGGGTCCTCCTTGTAGCCCTCCTCGTAGTCGAAGCGGGCCGGCTCGCCGTCGTTGTCCCAGTAGTGGGCGTACATCGCCGTCGCGTCGTCGAGGTCGGACTTGAGCGCCCGGCCGGCCTCGAGCTTGGCCATCCACTCGGCCTTGGCGACGTAGTCGTGCCAGGTGGCCTCCTTCGAGTCGTACTCGAAGCCCTCGTCCCACTCGATGTCCGGCTTGTGCGGCGCGCCGAAGTCGTAGCCGTCGACGGGACCCCCCGTGCCGGTCGTCGCGGGCGGGACGGGCGCGGGACCGGGCGTGGGGGAGGGGCCCGGCGCTGTCTCTTATACACATCTCCGAGCCCACGAGACGGAGCTACATCTAGGAGGCGGGTTTTTGCTTTGGGAGGGGGGGGGG